>CAYXEF010000001.1:0-24501 GCA_964463825.1 uncultured Candidatus Cloacimonadota bacterium
AAATCACAGTTAGTCAGACACGAGGGTCTGAGACTGAAGCCATACCGCTGCACTGCGGGCAAACTGACCATCGGTATTGGCCGCAATCTCGATGATCGGGGCATATCCCAGAAAGAAGCTTATGCCATGCTGGAACGAGATATCCTGGACTGCGAGCAGCAATTGCTGGACGAGATTCCCGATGTCTATACTGGGCTTGATGAGGTGCGCCAGTCGGTACTGCTGAATATGTGCTTTAACCTCGGATTGAAGGGTCTACTTCAGTTCAAGAACACCCTTGCTTTTATTGCTTCAGGAGACTGGGAACGAGCTGCCAACAACATGCTGGCCTCCAAGTGGGCGAAGCAGGTCGGGATGAGAGCGATTGAGCTATCCGAACTGATGAGGAAGGGCAAGTGATAGCCATTCCGGTCGAGACCGAGATCATGCTCGCCATCCTCAATCTGCCCAAGGAGATGGCTAACAATGGCATCTTCAAGGAACATCAGGGACTGGTACTGGAGATGATCCGCAGTATCGTGGAGCAGGAGTATTATGATCGGGCAATACAAGAGGATTTACCGGAACAGGACCCGCTGCTGATCTCTTTTCGTTTTGGGTTTTCGTTTCTCATGCTCTACTCCACTGCTGAGTTTCTCAATTTGAAGACCCTGGGCGAGGGCATCGTCAAGACCGTAGGTTTAGACCAGTCTGCCACCGAACTACTCACAGGCAGCGAAATAGACGCCTTCAAAGCCAACCTTGAACTGAGAGCACTAACCGTTTGAGTTCCTGTCTCAATCAAACTGGTCAGGATTGTTTTCATCGGCGTTCTCCATATTCTTGCTCTTTAAGGACATGATAAGTCAAAACGCGATTCTGTCAAGACTTTACTTGCAGTCAACTGACAAATTCGCCGGTTGTCAGATTGAAATTGTGCGCGAACCGGAGCCACCTTAAAATTTATTCACCAAAAACGAGATCATGGGTTTCAAACATTACTACCCATCTTCCATCGAGTCTTTCGAGTAATACAGTCACTTCCCTTTTTTCTATCTGTTCTTCATTATCTTGCGCGGTGGAACTTTGTTTCGCGTACGGAACTGAATACGTTGGTTTATGATAATCATACGCGAACTTGACGGATGCTATATCATTATTTATCTCAGTAGAAAGATATTGCGGATTACTAAAATGTGTATTCAACTGGTTATTATCTTTGTTCTTTTTCAGAAACTCCACTGTCATGGGATGGGATATCCTGTATATGGCATCCCAATTGTTGATATTATTAGCGAACAGATATGCCTTGGCGATGATATCAACCCCGAGCTGCACTTTCCACTGGCCCTGTTCTTTGATCAATACAAGTTTGTCTTTTCGCCAGTTGCCTTTGGTGGAGGAAGTCTTTATTACATTCGTTTTCATGCCGCTCTTCGTGGATACTAGGTCGTATCGATACACATATTCTTGGTAGCTGTAACTGACGATGGATTCGTTGGCTTCTTCCTTTTGGTCGTCAATTCTAATCCGCCGAGATTCAATAATGCAGTGGGTTCCCACATACTGTTTCGCCTCATTGGTTACATAACTTTGCATCTTGAGCGAATCCTGCTTTGTCCATGCCCGTAGATAATTCGAAGCAGTTGATTTGGGCTCCGTAGTGCATGCAACTGTTGAAAGTATAATAAGCAATCCCAGCATAATAATCACTGGTGTCCTCATGGTAACTCCTTTTTCTATGTTGTTGAGTCCCAATATGTTGGTGTAATCTCCAACTCATTGTGTCTCAGATTGTTTAAGGGCATCCTATAACCCCGTTACTCACGATTTATGTATGGCCAAGCGACCAATTTCATTGTTTTCATCTTCATAATCCATGTCAAGTTCTTTTTCATAATCATATAACTTGATGTGACCGGATCAAATTATAAACTGACCATCATCGCAGTTTCCATCGTAGAGGGACAAGCCTGCAAGCCGCTGGCATTTTTCACTTGACAAGTATCAGTGCCTTGCGGACAATGTTTGCGCGTTCGCCCTCTTACCATAAGACACATTGCTGGCTGTGGCGAACCCCAAAGGAGTCCGACATGAATAAGATCTACGCTGTTTTGGCTTTTTGCTTGTTGCTGATTCCCTTCAATGCGGTGGAAATACTGGTTGGCGCCATCGCCAAACCGGAACCGCAAACTCCCGGCGATTTGGTCATCCCCGCCGGGATTATTGAACAAAGCCCCCCGGAAACTCCCGACCCGCCGCAACAGGTCTCCGCAAAAGGAATGATCCCTGACCCTGTCCCCAATCCCCAAGCCCCGGATCCGGCGCTGATACCCGTCCTCGTCGATAAAAACGAGCCCAAGGAGACCAATCCGGTCCCGGTCCTGATGCCGCCCCAGGCTCTGCCGCCACGCCAGCAGCCGGTCGCTGTCAAGCCTCCCCTTCCTGAGCCTGTCCTGAGTTGCCCCTGCCAGGCCCCGCAAGACAGCGGAGGCAAAGCAGAGCCACAGGAGGGAGCCCCGGGGGCCGTGCTGGATCCCAGCCCGTTCTTTCATATCGTCGACCGCAACGAACCCAAGGAGGCCAATCCCACCGGAGCTGACCTGGATCCCGGCACATTCATCCAGCCAATCCCGGCGAAACCGGCCAAGGTCAAGGATTATCTCCAGCCCCGGGAAGAGTCCGTACCAAAGCAGCAAGCCACCGCTGCCGTTCTGCCGCCAATTGAGAAACCCAGCGGCGGTGACCGGCCTCCCGCCGTCGATCCCGACGCCTACGAGCCTGACAACTCCGCCTCGCAATACACCACCCTCAACAACCTGGGTCCGATCCTCAGCAGCCAGGCGCACACTCTGCACAACAATACTGACCAGGACTGGTTCCGCTTCTACGCGATCGTCGGCAGGATCTACAATTTTTACTCAACAGGCAGCACCGATGTCCGCGCCTACCTCTACCAGGATAACGGTACCACCCAATTGGTCTTTGACGATGACGGCGGAGGCTATCCAAATTTCTCTATCCAATTCGGTCCTTCCGCCACCGGTTGGTACAAGCTAAAAGTGGACGGTTATGGCGGCGTGACCGGAGCTTACACCTTCAACTATCTCTACACCGCCAACCCGGATGACTACGAACCTGACAATTCCACCGACCAATACACAAATCTTGTTATCCAAACCTTCAGTCATTCACAAGATCATACCCTCTCATACCAGGACCAGGATTGGTACAGATTTTACGGCATTACGGGCATGACTTACACTTTCTATTCCACTGGCAACATCGATAACTATATCCAGCTATACCAGGAGAACGGCAGCACCCTGCTTGGCTATGACGACGACAGCGGCGCCGAATACAACTTTTATCTCCAATACACACCCATAGCCGACGCATATTACAAAATCAGAATTGCGGGTTACTACACCGCGGTCGGAGCATATGTGTTTCACCATTCCTATCTCGCCATGGCGGACTCTTACGAACCGGACAATTCCTCAACCCAGTACACATCCCTTACTGTCAACCCCGGCTACACCTCTCAGAGTCATACTATTCATGTCAACACCGACCAGGATTGGTTTCGCTTTTATGCCTATACTGGCCGCTTGTATTTTTTCTACTCTTCTTATACCACTGACACATATGCCTATCTCTACCAAGATGACGGCACCACGCTGATCGACTCTGACGACGACAGCGGTGTCGAGTACTGGAATTTTGCCATCAGCTTCACTCCGACTGTCAGCGGCTACTACAAACTGAGAATAATCGGTTACGGCGGCATGACAGGGTATTACCAGTTAAATTACGGTTACTTTGCCAATCCGGACAGCTACGAGCCGGACGACTCTTCTGCCCAGTATACCTCTCTGACTGTGCTGTCTTCGCTGCAAAGCCAGAACCACACCATCCATAGCGCCGTTGACGAGGACTGGTTCCGCTTTTACGCCTATACGGGCCGCATCTATACCTTTTACTCCGAAGGCAATACGGACACCCGGATCTTTCTCTACCAAAGCGATGGTACGACTCAGATCGATAATGACGACGACGACGGCGCCGGCAACAACTTCTACCTGCAATATGCCCCCACCGCCAACGCTTATTACTACCTTAAGGTGGACGGTTATTCCGATCTTGTCGGTGCCTACGAGTTCAACTATGTCTACGGCGCCGATCCGGACTCCTATGAGCCGGACAATTCCACCACCCAATACACAACGCTGATGGTTTACTCCACGGACCAGATCCAATACCATACATTACACAACACCGCCGACCAGGATTGGTTCAGGTTCTTCGGCGCCACCGGACGCATCTATCACTTCCATTCCATCGGCAACACCGACACCCGGATCTTCCTCTACCAGGATGACGGCGTCACGCAGCTCGCCTTCGACGACGACTCCGGCGACTCCAACAATTTCCTGCTGGACTACGAATTCTCCACCGATAGCTATTACAAACTCAGGGTGGAGGGCTATCCCGGGGCGGTGGGCGCTTATGTGCTGCATTACAGCTACTGGCAGAATCCGGATGCCTACGAACCGGACGACAGCTCCGCCACCGCCAGATCCATAAACATCTACGGCGGCTACAACACGGTGCAGCCCCATACCCTGCATACCAACACCGATCAGGATTGGTTCCGCTTCTTCGGCGTCAATACCGGCACCTATCATTTCTGGACCACCGGCAATACCGACACCCGCGGCGCAATCTACACCGATGCCGGCACCACCGCGCTGGCCGCCAACGACGACAACGGCGCCAACCTGAACTTCGACCTCAGCTACACCATCACCGATCCCAGCGCGTATTTCAAACTGCGGGTGGATGGCAGCTTTGGCGGCTCCATCGGTGCTTACGCCATCTACTACACTTACACGGCGCCTCCGGACAGTTACGAATCAGATGATTTCGCCTCCCTGGCCCAGACCCTGTTTCCCTATGCCAATGAGCAAGTCCAGTCGCACACCCTGCACAACACTGCCGACGAGGATTGGTTCGAATTCTATGCCTACACCGGCAACATCTACAGCTTCTATTCCAGCACCCAGGGCAACACCGACACCCAAGTATGGCTCTACCAGTATGACGGCACCACCCTGATCGCTTCAGACGATGACGGTGCGGGCTATCCCAACTTCCGGCTGGACTTTTCCCCCACCGCCAACGGCTACTATAAACTGATGGTCGACGGCTTCGACCTGTTCTGCGGTTTCTATCAGTTCCACTATTACACATGGGCAAATCCGGACAGCTATGAGCCGGACAATAACGCTGCCCAATACACATCGCTGCAGCCGGAATCCTACGATCAGACCCAGGACCACACCCTCCATAACGGCACGGACGAAGACTGGTTCAGGTTTTATGGCCTGGCGGGGCGCGTCTACCGGTTCTATTCCACGGGCAACATGGATACCCGGATCTTCCTCCTGGCAGCAGACGGAGTGACCTTGCTCGACAGTGACGATGACGACGGCGACGGAAACAACTTTCTCTTGGATTTCGCGCCCGCGACTTCGGGATATTATCTGGCCATGGTCAATGCCTTTGGCTTTCATACCGGCGCTTATGTCTTCACTTACAGATATTGGGTACCGGCCGATGCTTATGAGCCGGATAATTCAGCCTCGCAAAACAACTTCATTGATCTCTCCTGTTACGGCGCTGTGCTGACCCAAAACCATACCCTGCACACCACCACCGATCAGGACTGGTTCCGTTTCCACGGCACGGCAGGCTTGATCTATACAATATCTTCCAGCGGAGACAGCGACACGATGGTCAGCCTCTATCAGGATGACGGGGTCACCTTAATCGCTTCGGATGATGACAGCGGCCTGGCGGACAACTTCCTGCTGGAATTTGCTCCCGCAAGCACTGCATATTATAAATTCAAGGTCACGGGCTGGAGTGGTTTTCTGGGCTCTTACACGCTTATTTTTTACTATAGCGCCCCTCCGGACGCTTACGAGCCGGATAACTCCGCCACACAGTATACCAATCTCACTGTTACCCCCGTCAGCCAGAGCCAGTCCCACAGCCTGCACAACGCCAGCGACGGGGATTGGTTCCGCTTCCAGGCCTTTCCCGGACGCATTTACAGCTTCCACTCCACCGGCGACTGCGATCCGGTGGCCTATCTTTATCAGGATGACGGCAGCACCTTGCTGGCTTCTGACGATAACAGCTACGACGGCCACAACTTCCAGCTCGGCTGCAATGCCCCCACACCCGGATGGTACAAACTCAAAGTCGTCGGCTATTACGGCGCCATCGGCTTGTATGACCTCCACTACAGCTACGGAACCGGAGCCGATCCCTACGAACCGGACAATTCCTCCAGCCAATACAACCCGATAATGGTCAACCCAGGCCAACAAACCCGGTATCATACCCTGCATGTTGGCTCCGACCAGGATTGGTTCCGTTTCCAGGGCGTGCCCGGCCGCACCTATCATTTTTGGTCGGGCGGCTGGACCGACACCCGCGTGTGGCTCTTTATGGATGATGGAACCACGCAATTGGTGTCCGACGACAATAACGGCGATGGCGCCATTTTCGACCTGCAATGGGTATTCTCCGCCAGCGGCCATTATAAGCTCAAGATTGACAGCATGATCGGGGATGTGGGCGAATACGAGTTCAACTATTGTTACTCTGATATCGCGCTCGTTCCACCGTCCAATCTGCAGATCACGTATTCCGGCGGAGCGGCCAACCTCTCTTGGGATCAGGTGTACGGTACCACGCTCTACAAGATCCAGGCCTCGGATAACCCAGACAGCGGCTTTACCCAGGTCGGCACCTCCACCACCAATTCCTGGTCTGCCCCGGCCGGTGAAATCCGCAGGTTCTACCGCGTGATCGCCTCCAACTGAGTTTGTCTGGATCAGCCTGACATTCGACAAGCCCGGTTTGCGGACCGGGCTTAATTCAGGAAGTTCGGCCCTGGCGCCCGGGTGATTTGCCTCAAGCTTACTTCGCGTTGACTTACCGTCCATCCTGGGGGAAGTCCAAGCGTTGTCTCCGGGAATTATGAGAGTCAGGCCTAAGGGCGGAATCCGCGGGAATCAACGCGAAGATGTCATTTCCCTCGGAGGCGGAACCGCTTATAATATCGGAAAAAGAATGAAACAGGAACAGATATGATCAAGATATCCGATCTGACCACCGCCTACGGTTTGGCGCATCTGCCGGCGAAAGTGGCACTGGCCGTGGTGGAGAAACCTGCCGGCGGCTACAACCTGATCACGCTGGAATGGTTTATGCGCACCTCGATCCAGCCGCCGATGTTCGCCGTTTCCATCGGGCACACCCGCTTCTCGCACGATTGCCTGCAGGAAAACCGCTATTTCAACCTCGTATTGCCCTCCGTTGAACTCAAGCCGCTTTGCGCGCTGGCCGGCTCCACCAGCGGCCGCGATACGGACAAGTTTGAGCAGGGCAAGGTCGAATTCCTCCCGGGCAAACTGCGCAAATTGCCGGTGCTCAAGGAAGCCGTGGCCGTTTTCGAGTGCGAGGTCGTGACCCAAGTCCGCAGCGGCGACCACACCATATTCGTGGGCGAAGTCCGCTACAGCTGGGCCAATCCTGAGAAAAGACTGCTGGTTTATCAATAAACCGAAACTCTGACAGCGTTCGCCTGATCTGTCGTGCGGCTTGATAAACCATGTTGAAACGGAATCTCCCCCGCCTTCTGTTCTTATGTCTGGCCTTGGCGCTTAAGGGACCTGGATTTGCATTGGCCCCGTCCGGACGCGATCCGCTGGTGGCCAATGTCAGCCTCGCCCAACGCACCGATGGCAGTAAGATCGTGGATGTTTACTACGACCTCAACGCTCCGGATGCCAGTCTCTACACGATATATGTACATATGTCCTCCGACGCCGGGCTAAGTTGGGGCGTCCGTCCTTCCGCGAACAACCTGAGCGGAGATTTCGGGCCCGGGATCGAACCCGGAACGGGCAAACACATCGTCTGGCAGGCCGGAAACGAAACAACGGCCTTTGATGGAGCGCATTATGTGGCGCGGATCTTCGCCGATGACGGAGCTCCGCTGACCATCCTCAATCCCTACGCGAATGTGGATTTCGCCACCGCCGGCGTCATGAAGGCGGATTTCCATTGCCATACCACATACAGCGACGCCGCGGCCACCGCCACACCCAGGGCGCGCATCGACCGCCACCGGCTCTATGGCTATCAGGTGCTCGCCATCGCGGATCACGACACCTATGGACCCCAAGCCGGAACGACCCTCACCACCCGGCCCTTCGGCACCTGGCCCTGGAGCGGGGTCTACGCGGATTCCCTGCCGCTGGTGCCAAGTCCCGAAACAGCAGGCGGCGAGATCGAATACTACCCCGCCCTGGAGATGTTCGCGGTGCGGGGGAACGAACTTTCCGGTTTCACCGGCGACGGGCCGACCTCAGTTTTCTCGCCCAATTTCTTCACCCTGCATCATGTGTTGGCGCTCTGCGCGCCGATGTGGAACCCCGGTCACGTGGCGCAAGGCTATATCCTGCCCACGGATCTGCGTTACGGCAACGCCGGGACCAAACTGACGGACACCGCCTGGCAGGTGGCGGAGATCGGCATCCAGGGCGGCCTGGCGATCATGGCGCATCCGCAAAAACAGTGGCAGAGCTTTTGCCAGGGCTATCTGGGCGATCCGCCCTATCCGGGCATGCCGGGAGGCGTCCTGCCCGCCTACGACGAAATCAACTATCCGCATTATCCCTACACGATAGACTGGTACGAGGACATCTACACCGCCAATCCCCACGCCATCGGCATCGAGGCCTATGGCAAAATGCGCGACCATCGCCAGTATTGGGATCTGATTCTCAACCGCCTGATGCCCTCACACCCGGTCTGGGGCTTCTCCAATAGCGACGCCCACGATATCGGCCCCGCAGTGGGCAAACACATGAACATGCTCTTCGTGGACGAGGCCTCGCCTGACGCCATCCGCGGAGCGCTGGAACAGGGAGCATTCTACATCATCCACGATCCCCTGGGCGCGGATCTGACTCGCCATACATCCACTCCCCCGGCCTACCCCACCATCCAGAGCGTGACCGTGAACAGCGGCGTGATCAGCGTCTCGGCGACCAATTACGATGCCATCAACTGGATTAGCGACCAGACCGTAATCGCCAGCGGATCCAGCTTCGACGCCAACGCCCACAGAGATCTGAGCTACATCCGAGCCGAGTTTTCCGGCACCGGTGGCAGCATCGCACTCACCCAGCCCTTCGGGATCCTGATTCCCTGAGCAGCCATCCCCTGCCAGTTATCTGAGCAGTTCTGCCAGACGCTGGATCCCTGTCTCGATCTGCTCGAAACTGGAATAGGTAAAATTCAGCCGCAGCGTATTGAAGCGCTCCTGGCCCTGGGGATAGAATTTGGAGCCGGGAATGAAGGAAACCTTGTTCTGGCTGGCTTTCACGAAAAGGTCGTCTGCATTGACGCCTTCCGGAAGAGTCAGCCAGAGGAAAATGCCGCCTTCCGGTTCGGTCCAATCCACGCTTTCCGGCATAAGGCGGGCCAATTCGTCCAGCATCTTGCGCAGATAGGGGCGATAAAATTCGCAGATTGAAGCGATGTGGGGATCCATGAGCCCGCGCTCCAAAAATCTCGCCACGGCGCGCTGCGCCACGCAATCCGGGGTGATGTTCACTTTCTGCTGCCAGGAGGTCATCTTGGTGATCAGGTCCTGGTTGCCTTTGGCATAGGCGATGCGCATACCGGGACCGAGGATCTTGGAGAAGGAAACGACCTCGGTCACCAGCTCCGAGCCAGCAAATTCCTCGCGGGAGAGACGATAGAGCGTGGGCTGGGGTTCGCCGGAATAACGCAGGCGGGAATAGGGATTGTCCTCCACGATGGGGATCTCCTGCTCCAGACAGAAGCGAAGCAATTCGCGCCGTCGCTCGAGTGTGTAGCTGATGCCGCCGGGATTCTGAAAATCCGGGATCACATAGAGGAAACTGATGCGCTTGCCCGCGGCGCGCAGGGTCTTGACCCGCTCCGCCAGGGCAGACATGACGATGCCGTCGCAATCGATGGGGATGCTCTGGACATCGGCCTGCAGGGCGTCGAAGGCCACCAGCGAACCCAGGAAAGTGGGCCCTTCGCAGAGGATGACGTCGCCGGGCCCGACCAGGGTGCGGCCGTAGTAGTAGAGGGCGTTGGTGGCTCCGACGGTGACGACGGTCTCGTCAGGATCCAAGTCATAACCTTCCCACTTCAGCAATTCGCGCTTGAGCAGGCTGTCGCCCTCGGAAGCACCGTATTGGAGGACATCCGCGCCTTCGGTCTCCACCACCTCTTTGAAGATATCGCCCAGGAGCGCGGTAGGAAAGGTTTTCGGGGAGGGAAAGCCACCGGCGAAGGAGATGAGGCCGGGGATGTTTTTAGTGGAGGCCACCAGTTCGCGGATCAGCGAGGATTTCATCGTCTTGGTGACTTGGGAAAAGGACTTGCTGTAATCCATATTCAAACTCCTGTAACTTCAGAGCAGAGAGCAGAGATAAACCACAAGTCTTGAGCCCACGGAATATCTTTGCTTATGCTCTATACTATCTTATCAAGGGTATATTCTGTAGATCATCCTGGGAAAGGGTATGGTCTCGCGGATATGGTGGATGCCGCTCATCCAGGTGACCAATCTCTCGAGACCGACGCCGAAGCCGCTGTGGGGCACGCTGCCGTATTTGCGCAGATCGAGGAACCACTGGTAATCGTCCAGAGGCATGTTTTCCGCCTGCATGCGGGCCAAGAGCAGATCGTGGTCGTCCTCGCGCTGCGAACCGCCGATGATCTCGCCGAAACCTTCCGGGGCGATGAGATCGCTGCCCAGCACGAGGTTCGGGTCTTCCGGATCGCGCTTCATGTAAAAGGCTTTGATCTCCTTGGGCCATTTCTCGATGAAGACCGGCACGGGCGAGTCCTTGGTCAACAGGACCTCATCCGCCGCGCCCAAGTCGCTGCCGTGGGTGATCTCGCTGCCTTGGGAGCGCAGTAACTCGATGGCGGCGCGATAAGTCATAATCTTGAAAGGCGCGTCAGCCGCGCGCAGAGCAACTTTGTCCCGCTCCAGGATGTTGAGTTCCGAGTCGCAGGTTTCCAGAACGCGGCGGATGACAAAACGGATCAGTTCCTCCTGGATCTGCATGCTCTCGGCGTGTTCCACAAAGGCCGCCTCGGCATCCATCATCCAGAATTCCGTGAGGTGTTTGCGCGTCTTGGAACGCTCGGCGCGGAAGACGGGGCCGAAGTCGTAAACCCGGCCCAGGCTCATGATCCCGGTCTCGAGGTAGAGTTGGCCTGATTGTGAGAGATAGGCCTTGCCTTCGTCAAAATAGTCCAGTTCGAAGAGCGTGGTGGTTCCTTCGCAAGCGTTGGGCGTGAGGATGGGCGAGTCGAAACGGATGAAGCGGTTTTGGTTGAGGTAGTCGCAAATGGCGTTATAGACGGCGTGTCGGATGCGGAGTACGGCCCACTGCTTGGAGGAGCGGATCCAGAGATGGCGGTTGGAAAGAAGAAAATCCGGTCCGTGCTCCTTCTTGCCGATGGGATACTCGTCGGCGATGTGGATGGGTTTGATTTCCTGCACGGACAGCTCAAACACGCCTTCCTGCTTCGGATGGGATTTGGCGACCCCGGTCACCTCCAATGAGGATTCCAGAGTCAGGCGTTTGGCGATCTCAAACTTCTCCTCGCCCAGATCAGGGAGGAAAGCCACGCACTGAATCTCCCCGGTGCCGTCGCGCAGGACGATGAAGAGCAGCTTGCCGCTGTGGCGGGTGGTCCGCACCCAGCCGCGGAGGGTGATCTGCTCCTCCTGATGATTCATGATATCGATCACAAAGATGTTGGGCATAGATTCTCTCAGATTTTGATATTGGGCTGCCGGCCGATGATCTCCAGGATCTGCAGCGCCACTCGCAGAGCGCGCAATCCCGCCGCTCCGTCCACCACGGGCGTTTTATCGTCCATCACGGCGTCCACGAAGGATTCCAATTCCAGGGTCAGGGCGTCTTTGGCCGGATGTGAGCAATCGAAGTTCTGTACCTGGACAAGTTTATCCGCGCCGATCTGGCCGCCCATGAGCAACTGGGGCAGGTATTGCATGAGGTCCGGGCTCTTGCGCGTGACGCTGGCGCTCTTGGCCACGAAATCCAGGGAAATGTAGGCATCTCGCTGAAAAAAGCGGATCTTACGCTCCTGCTTGAGTGAGACACGGGAACTGGTGACATTGGCGATGGCGCCGTTGGCAAACTCCAACCGGGCATTGGCGATGTCCACACTGGGGGTGAGGATGCCGATGCCGTTGGCGTGGATGTCTTGCAGAGGGCTTTGCACGAAGTCCAGGATCAGGTCGATATCGTGGATCATCAGATCCAGCACCACCGGCACGTCCGTTCCGCGGTGTTGGAAAGTGGACAGGCGGTGGGATTCGATGAACAGGGGCTCCCGGATCAGGCTTTCCACCTGCAGCGTCACAGGATTAAAGCGCTCGATGTGGCCGACCTGCAGCTTGAGATTACTCTCCCGCGCCAGGGCGACTATTTCCTCGGCCTGCCAGAGCTCGGAGGTGATAGGCTTTTCCACGCAGACATGCTTGCCCGCCAGCAGAGCGGCTTTAGCCAGTTCATAATGTGCGGTAGTGGTGGAGGCGATATCCACAGCGTCCACCTCCGCCAACAGGGCCTCAAAGTCAGGATAGGCCCGCACGCCCAGTTCGGCGGCCAAGGCCTGGGCGCGTTCCGGCCGGGCGTCAAAGAGGCCCATGAGCCGGCAACGGCTGCTGTGCGCAAACTTGTCTGCGTGCCAGCGTCCCAGATGTCCGACGCCGGCCACGGCGACTTTCAGCATTCCTACTTGAGTTTGGCCGACAGGATACTCAGCATGTCCGCAGTCATGGAATCCAGGTCATATTCAGGCTTCCAGCCCCATTCCTGCTGCGCGGCACTGTGATCCATGGAATTCGGCCAGCTGTCGGCGATGGCCTGTTTGATGGGATCCACCTTGTATTCGAGCTTGAAGTCAGGCATATGTTTTTTGATCGCGGCGGCGATCATTTCAGGATCAAAACTCATGGCCGAGACGTTGAAACAATTGCGGTGCTTCAGTTTGGCGGGATCGGCTTCCATTAGTTCCACCAGCGAGCGCAGGGCGTCGGGCATGTACATCATGTCCAAAAAGGTCCCGGGGCCGAGGTTGCAGGTGTAGCATTTGTTTTTGATCGCCTCGTAATAAATCTCCACAGCGTAGTCGGTGGTCCCGCCGCCGGGCAGGGTGACGTTGGAGATGATGCCGGGATAGCGCAAACCGCGCGTATCCACGCCGAATTTGAGATAATAGTAGTCACCCAGAAGTTCAGCCGCGACCTTGGAGATGCCATAAACCGTGGTGGGACGCATGAGCGTGTCCTGCGGCGTGTTGTCGCGGGGGGTGCTGGGGCCGAAAGCGCCAATGGAAGAAGGCAAAAACACCGCGGCTTTGATCTCTTTGGCCACTTCGAGCGAGTTCAGCATGCTGTCCATGTTGATCTTCCAAGCCAGGGTGGGCTTGGCTTCGCCGACGGCGGAGAGCACCGCCACCAGGTTGACGATGGTGTCGATGCCGTATTTTTTAGCCACGGCGAAGAGTTTGTCGGCTTCCAGGGCATCCATGTTTTCGCAGGGACCGCCATCCATAATCTCCGGCAGCAAAGGCGTGCTGCGGTAGGTGGCGACGACGTTTGCGGCGCCGTAAAGCTTTCTCAGGTAGGGAACCAGTTCCGAGCCGATCTGGCCGGCCGCTCCCAAAACGAGGATGTTTTTCATCTATGACTCCTGTGCATAAGTATTATTTGTCTCCCTTTTTCCTGCAGCCCCAGCCTTGTCAAATCTTTTCGCCGGATCGCCAGCCACGGCCGGGGTTTCATTACTGAACATAGACCCTGATCTTGGCCACAATATCGTCACAGAGTTTGTTGAGGGCCAGATTCACCATCTCCACCTCCTCCGGCGGAAAAGGTTCGTCGCGCAAGCAAAGCTCTTTCGCTTCAGGGGACAAGGCTCGGTCGTCGCCGCTGCTGACGCGGCCCCAAACGCCTGTCCAGGTGTAATCCGAGGCCACGGTGTCCTGCAGTTTGATGCGGCCGGTGGCGACGTCGATCATGCTGAAGGAGGCGATCAGCTTGGCCGAGGCGGTCTTGGTGTATTTGCGGTAGATGCAGCTGACGTCGCCTTTGACGACGCGGGTTTTTTCCTTGCCCTTGTCGGTGACGTACTTTTCTTCGCCGAGCACGATATTCTGGGTTTCCTTGAATTCCACGTTGGTCGTGCGGGACGGTACATAGTTGATCTGCAGGATCTTGCCCGTCATCAATTCATGCACGTGCAAAGCGCTGCCGAGGGCTGTGGCGCTGCTGTCTCCGATGCTGACTGTACCGGTGAGCTGATATTCGTTGAGCAGAGCGGCCATTTGATCGCGGGTGATTAATTGCATGTACTCGGTGATCCCGCTGTCCTGCAGCATCTTGGCGATAATGGAATCGGTCAGCAGGTCGATCAGTCCGCCGTATTTGCCCTGGGTGCCGGATTTGTCCTCATAAGCCAGGATGGCCACGCGTTTGACGGCCAGACGCCGGGCCGTCAGCCAGCGCTCATAGCTGTCACGGTAGTTGGGCACATAATTCAAAGCCAGGCGAAACTCGCCCGCCGCCAGTTTTTGCTCGTCCGGATTGTCGTTGTCGGCGGACAAAGCCAGCGCGCGGTTGTAGTGCACCTCGGCGGCGTTGACTTTGCTGTCTGCCAAAAGCGCTTCGTAGTCGTGTACGGGGAAGTAGTAGGCTTCGCCGCTGTCGCGGTCGATCATTGGATTGATCGGCTTGACGATGTTTTGCAGCTCGATCAGGGCGGCGTATTCGAGGGTGAGTTGGTCCCACATGTCTTCCCGGGCGGCGTTTCTGATCTGCTGGACCCGGGTCTGGCGCGCGCCCAGCGCTTCGAAATAGGCTTTTTTAACCAGCCGCTGGGATTTGGCGTAACGGGGATTCCGCTGCAGCGACCGGACTGTAGTCTGCAGCGAGGTTTCATACTCTCCGCGGTTGAATTCCCTGGCGCCCTGTTTGTAGATGGCGGCGGTCCGGCTGCACGATGCCAGCCAGGACAAAGCCAGCAGAAGTCCCACCAAGCGGAGACATCTGGAAATCAGCATTTATAACTCCCTGAGGATTCTGTTATGTCGATAAAGTCAAGATTTGTTACCAGAGCACAGGCCGAGTCCCCTTGTCAAGTTAAAAGTCGCTCAGTCAATCTGCTGGCCGCAGGAGCGGTTCCGGAACCGGTTTTTATGGTTGGCTGTTCCTTGCTTGCGCCTTACTGCTCTGCCTCTCCTGAACTTCCCGATGAGTTCCCCTGAGACAGGCGGGAAGTTAAAGGGAAGTCGACCAAAGGTAGGCAAGTCAGGGGTCAGGGAGGAATTTCAAAGCGGAAATAGTGGACATGGCGGGCGGGAACGGGATAGAAATCTTATCCTGATCCAAAAATCTGTCCCGGATAGGAACGAAATTTGCATTGTTGATCAGCAGCATCGATTGAACTGCAGACTTTAAGGGAGAATTAGCATGCTGAAACACTTTTGGGGCGGACGCGGTCCGCTGCTGGCTGTGGCCCTCGTGGCCGCGGCAGCTGCTTTGTTGACCGCGGGCGCTTGCGCCAAGCGCAACCCGGCCTGGCAGGAACCAGACGTTCTCACGCTGGCCCGGGAGATCCCCGTTGTGGGTAATCCGCTGGATATATCATTTGCCGGCGATAATCTCTATGTCGCCCAGGACCAGGGCGGGATCTCGGTGATCAACGTCAACGACTACAACCATAAATGGGTGACACAGGTCTTCGCCGATGATGGCTCCTCCATCACGCTCGGCCGGATCAAGCGCATCTCCCTGCTCCCGGTGTCCAACAGGATGTTTTTGAACGAGATCAGCGCCACCGACCGCATCGTGATCCTGGATACCTCCGATCCCGACACCCTGGTTTATAAATTCGACATCGTGGGCGGCACCGGCGGGATCAAAGATTTGGGCAGTTTTCCGCTCGATCCCCCCAGCGGCGGTTTTAATATGGCTATTGGATATTGCTCCGGCGGCGTCTTCAAGTATGACCGCTACGACGGAGGCGTGTTCAACGAAAATGTCTACACGCTCACTCCGCCGGCCAGCGCTTCCGGCTATTACCTGACCGACGACAAAATCTACCTCACCTGCGAGCAACGCGGCCTCTTCATCTATAACCGCAGCGACCGCCAGTATTTGGGCGAACTTGCGCTGCCCGGCGAAGCGCAGAAAGTGGCGGTGTCCGGCAATTTCGCCTATGTGGCCTGCCGCCAGGGTGGCTTGAGCGTGGTGGATGTCACCAATCCGGCGCAGCCTGTATTGGCTGGTTCTTATGATACCACCGGCTATGCCACCTCGATCGACGTATCGGGCTCGCTGGCTGCGGTCAGCTCCGGCAGCGGCGGGACCTACCTCTTCGACGTTTCCACTCCCACCGCGCCCACACTCATTCAGCGCCTCACCGAGGCCGGCTACACCAACAACGCCAAGATCAAAGACGGAAAACTGTATGTAGCCGCCCGTGACCGCGGCATTCTGATCTATGATATTGACTGAACCAAGACCCAGTACCTGAATCACGACAGACTTATCCGCCTGGAGCCGTAAACTCCAGGTTTTTTAATTTACGATAAAAGGAAAACCCAGGATGAAACAACTCACTCTCATCATGTTGCTGCTGCTGGCGGGGCTGCTCGCCCTGCAGGCGGAGGAAGCCGGAACCCGGCAAGCCTTCACCGTCTCCAGATCCGGTAGCGACCAGCTGCGGCTGGATCTTTCAGCGCCACAACCGCAAATCTCGGAACAGACCAAAAACGGCCAGAGCTGCCGCGAAGTCTCCGTGACAGGCGTTTTCAACACCGCCACCGCCGGTTTGCCGGAATTGCCTTTCTACAGCACGACGGTCGCCATCCCCGCGCAGGGCGGCTACACGCTGTCCTATACCTACAGCGGATTTGAACTGATCGACCTGCCCAATCCCCAGCTGACTGAACCCGCGGACGGCGAGGCCATCGTCCCTTACGCCGGGCAATTCTACCCCGCCGAACTGGCTCTGGCTTCGGAGCCATCGATCCTGCGCGACTTCCGTGTGCTCCAGATTACCGTCTATCCCTACCAATATGATCTGGCCACGCAACAGCTGCGGCACTACCAGAATGTCCAGTTGACGCTGGATTTCAATGCCGGACCAGGAGCCAACGAACTACCCGGTTACAGCGGCTACAGTCCCGCCTTCGCCAAGATCTACGAAGCCCAGATCGTCAATTTCGCGGACTACCGCAACCTCATCACCGCTCCGCTGCAAGCCCGCATCCTGCTCATCCACGGCAATTCCACCGATCCCACCTTTCTGACCAAACTGAGTGAGTTCGTGGCCTGGAAACGCCAGAAGGGATTCGAAGTAAACGCGGTCAGCACCTCCCAGACCGGCGGCACCAGCAACACGGCGATCAAGACCTACATCCAGTCGCAATACAACAATGTCAACACGCGCCCGGACTATATCATCCTTTTGGGCGACACCAGCGGCAGTTACAGTGTCCCCACCTGGTATGAGACCTGGAGTTCCTACAACGGCGAAGGAGATTATCCCTACACGCTGCTGTCCGGCTCGGACCAACTGGGCGATGTCTTTATCGGCCGCATATCCGCGGAGAATATCTCCCAGCTGGCCACCTTGTTCGCCAAGATCTATACTGTGGAAAAGAACATCAACACCACCGGCGACGCGGCGGCCTGGGTCAACCGCATGCTGCTCATCGGCGATCCCTCTTCCTCTGGCATCTCCACGGTCTATTCAAACAAATACATCCGCGAAATGAGCCTAGAGATAAATCCTGACTACAACTACATCGAGAATTACTCTGGCGGCTACGCCAGCACGATGGACAGCGGGATCAGCCAGGGCGTGAGTTTCTTCAACTACCGCGGCTATATCGGCATGAGCGGTTGGAGCCCCTCCTCCAGCCTGTCCAACGGGCCCCGGCTCTGCCATTCGGTGATCCTGACCTGCGGCACCGGCAGTTTCGCCGGGACCTCCACCACGGAATCATTCATCCGTCTGGGCACGGAAGCCGTTCCCAAAGGCGCACTCACCGCCATTGGCATGGCCACCTCAGGCACCCATACGATGTTCAATAACGCCCTTTCCACCGGCATTTGGGACGGTTTGTTCGTGTATGGGATGCGCAGTATGGGCGAGTCCCTGCTCAACGGACGCCTCTACCTGAACAATATCTACGGCATCTCCAATCCCACGCAGGTCAATTACTTCGCGCACTGGTGCAACCTGATGGGCGATCCCACGGTCGAGGCCTTTGTCGGCATTCCGACCGATCTGGTTATCGCAGCCCCGGATACCGTTCCCCGCGGTACGTCCTTTGTGGACATCACCGTCACCGACAACCAGCAAAATCCGTTGGAGAATGTCAGCGTCACCCTCTACAACTCGGGCTACGGCAATGTCGTCTCCCGCGGCTTGACGGACTCGCAGGGCAACGTGACCCTCAACATCCCCAACTTCATCAGCTCCGACCTGCTGATCACAGCCGCCAAACACGACTGCAAACCCGCGCAGAGAACTCTGGCGCTTGATCAAACCGGCGCGCTGGTCTATTTTGAAAAAGTGATCCAGGACAACGGCAACGCAGGCTCCTCCGGCAACGGAGACGGCTTCATCAATCCCGACGAAACCATCGCCCTCACGCTGGAGATCAAGAACACCACCGCCAACACGGTCACCGGCATCTCTGCCAGCCTCAGCTCACCGGAATCCTTCATCACCGTGCTGCAGGGCAATTCCAACTATCCGGACCTGGCTCCCGAGGGTACCGGCAGCAATTTCGTGCCCTTCCTCTTCAGCCTCAACAACAGCATCCCGACCTTCAAGGACTGCCGTTTCGAGCTCACGCTCACCGACTCCGCCAGCCTGAACCACCATTTCATCTTCCATCTCGGCGCGTACAATGCCAACCTGGCCGTCACCAACTACTCAGTCAGCGCCGGCGGCAATGGCATACTGGACCCCGCAGAGAACGGCATACTGAGCCTGAACGTGACCAACAGCTCGGTCTTCGGCGTCCCGGAGATCTATGGCGAATTGCGCTCTCTGAACGACCTGGTTCAGGTGACGGATTCCCTTTCCTACTTTGGCGCGATACCTGCCGGTATGACCAGCAATTCAGTCGACGGATTCGGCATCTTTGCCCGGCCCTTGCTGATCCCCGGCATGCAGATCCCCTTCCGCCTGCGCCTCTACAACTCCAGCGGCTTCCAGCAGGATTCCTATTTCCAATTGCCGATCGGCAGCGTGGCGCAAAACACGCCTCTCGGTCCGGACGAATATGGATACTTCATCTATGACATTTCGGACACCGCCTTCCCGGACTGCCCCACATACGAATGGATCGAGATCATGCCCAGCCTTGGCGGCAGCGGCACACTGATCACGGGACTCAACGACTCCGGCAGTTCCGGCGACGAGGGCGACCAGGTGGGCAGCGATCCCCTGGAGACCATCACCCTGCCTTTCACCTTCCCCTTTTACGGGGTGGAATACAACCAGATCACCGTCTGCGTGAACGGTTTCATCGCCCTTGGCGTGACCGGCGACGCTGAATTCCGCAATGGCCGCATGCCTGGCGGACAGGGGCCTTCGCCCATGATTGCGCCCTTCTGGGACGACCTCGTCATCCTCTCCGGTGGTGGCATCTACCGTTATTACGATGCCGACCAGCATATCCTCATCATCCAATACCAAAACCTGAAAAACGGCTACAATCGCACCTCCGAAGAGACCTTCCAGGTCATCTTCTACGACCCCGTCTTCCATCCCACGAGCCTTGGCGACGGCATGATCAAGTTCCAGTACAAGGTCTTCAACAACGTGGATGTCGGTGGCGGCGGCTACACTCCCCAACACGGTAATTTCTGCACCATCGGCATCCGAGACCACTCCAACCGCCGCGGCCTCGAATATACTTACAACAACCAATATCCCCAGGCCGCCCAACCGTTGGGCAACAACAAGGCCCTGCTCGTCACCACCGTCCCCATCCTGCACCAAAATGCGCATCTGGTGGTGGGCGAAATGATCCTCAGCGACGCCAATGGCAACGGCTGGCTGGAACCGGGCGAAAGCGCGGAGATCGGCGTCAAACTCAACAACCTCGGCCTCAACGCGGCCACCGATGTGACCGCCAATGTCACCAGCGCCAGCCCCTATCTGACTTTCCAAAACGCCCAATGCACATATCCGGACATCCCAGGCAGCGGCACCGCAATCAACATCGCCCCCATCACCATCACCGCTTCTCCGGACTGCCAGGACAATCTGGTCATCAATCTGGAACTCGCCGTCACCATCGCCGGCAATGATTGGACCTACCCGCTCAACCTCACCATCAAGAAACCCGCCATCGCCGTCAACGGCCTCTATATCAACGACCTGCAGGGCAATGCCAACGGGCTGGCCGAGCCCAATGAAACCTTCAATCTGATCGTCAACTACATCAACAACGGCAGCGTCGGCGCCTTCAACCTGACCAGCAACATCAGCTGCCTCAGCGAGGAGGTGACCATCACCAACCCGCAGCAACTGATTTCCGCCATTCCTTCAGGTACCGCCTGCCAGGCCGTTTATGAGGTCAGCCTGTCGCCCAACGTAATTGTGGGCAACAACATCACCTTCTACCTCACCTACCTCGGCGACCAGATCGCCCCCCACAACGAGCAGATCATGCTCAACGTCGGTACCACCGGCATGCTGGAAAACTTCGAGACCACAGACGGCGCTTTTGTGAGTTCGCCCTCCACCAACGCCTGGCAGTGGGGCACCGATTCCACCGCCGGAGCCCATTCCGGCGTCAAGGTCTGGGGCACCCTGCTCAACCAGCAATACCCCAACAACGTGAACTGGACCCTCACCTCCCCGTCGGTCTACATTGGCGGCAACTTCGTGCTGGAATTCTGGCATTGGTACAACACCGAGCTTAACTACGACGGAGGCAATGTCAAGATCTCCACCAACAACGGCAGCAGCTGGACCCTCCTGACCCCGGAGGATGGCTATTCCCAACAGAACGTCGTCGCCCTCAACGGACCTGGTTTTGCCGGAGCCAGCACAGGCTGGGTGCTCGCCAGATTTAACCTGAGCGCTTTCGGCAACCAGAATGTCCGTTTCCGCTGGACCTTTGCGGCGGACACCATGGTCCAGGGCCAGGGCTGGTACATCGACGACGTCCAGACCACGGGATTCATTCCCTCCGCCGGCAAGATCCATGGTGTCGTGACCGCTTCCAGCCCGGCCATCGATTACGACCAGATCCTGATCCAGAGCAACACCGATATCGCCACGCAGCCAGGTCCGCAGGGCAATTACGTCCTCTACCTGCCAAACGGGACGTACACCGTCACCGCGTCCGCCCCGGGGTATCTGGAAGACTCAGTATTCCCGGTGACCTTCAATGCGAGCAACATGGCCCTGGAACACGATTTTTACCTCGGCCTTTTTGCGCCCGTCACCACCTTGGATTACGACGCAGTGGAGGACACGCTGCATCTGACTTGGGCGGCGCCGGCGGATCCACTCTTCCCCGTGCTCAGCTACAAGGTCTGCCGCCGCGTCAACGCGGGTCGCTACGAGGTGTTGCAGATCGTCACCGAGCCCGGCTACTCCGAGGTGTTGAGCTTGGAGGGATCATATCACTATTATGTGATCACCGTTTACCAGGCCGGCGAAAGCCTGCCCTCGAACCTGGTGGAATTCGTCTTCCCCATCGTGGACGCGGATGATCCGCAAACGCCGGGACTGGTCACCAAACTCTATCAGAACTATCCCAATCCCTTCAATCCCAGCACCACGGTTATGTTCGACCTCGCGGCCGGCGGACCTGTCTCGCTTGGCGTTTACAACGTAAAGGGCCAGCTGGTGCGGCGGTTGCTCCAGGAAGCGCTGACGGCCGGCTCGCACCGGGTGGTTTGGGATGGCAGCGACAGCCATAACCGGCGAGTCTCCTCGGGACTCTATTTCATCCGGCTGGAAACCCCCGCTTACAGCCAGACCCGCAAAGCGATCCTGATGAAGTAACCTGATACTTGACCGAAGCCCGGTGAGTTATGGAGCAGGGGCTTCGGGAAGATGATTCGGCTGGAGTCGTGCTCCTTATCCGCCCGACTCCAGTTTTTTTTGGACGGTGGGCGATAACTCAGAGGGAAATAGAATTCCTGCGACGATTACAGCGTGCTGACCAGGGTTTGTTGCCTTCAAACGACAGCAGCCTCCTGATTCGATCCCAACCAGTTATCGCTTAGCCTCTCCTGACATGCCTCTGACCCACATCGGCGACACAGCAGAGGCCAAGCAGTGGCATTGCTGGGACCGACCGGCAAGCCGCGGAGTTGGCACTTCAGGCCACGCGCATGATAGCACTTTTTTACGGACAGCAGATACTGGGCTGTTAAATGCGGTCTTGAAGGGCGTGATAAAACGCCCGTTATTCCCGGATCAATTGGCGAAGGGGATCTTGTCCTTGCGGCGGATGCCGTCCAAACGCGCGGTCAGAGCCGCGACCTGTCCGCGCAGCGAGCTGAGGCTGCCGTTGTTGTCGATCACCAGATCGCAGAGCGGGATTTTGTCCACATCATCGATCTGGGCGTCCATGCGGGCTTCGATTTCCTCTGGGGTGCCTTTACCGTTTTTGATCAGACGTTGCAGCCGCAGGTCGCGGTCGGCGCGGATCAGGACGATGTAGTCGAAGCAATGCTGCAGCCCGGCCTCGAAGAGCAGTGGAACTTCGAAAAAGAGATACTGGTCCCGGCTTTCGTCGACGATCTGCTGCATGGCCACCAAGATGCGCGGATGCAGCAGATTGTTCAGCCAGCTGCGTTCCACCTTGTTGTTAAACACGATGGAGGCGATCTCCTTGCGGTCGGGTTTGCCGCCTTTGACCACCGTTTTGCCCCAGTGTCTCACGAGTTGCTTCAGGTTCTCGGGATCGTCCAATTGTTCCTGGGCGATCGCATCAGCCAAAATCACCCGGTGCCCGCCAGTTTGCAGAAATCCGCAAAACTTACTCTTCCCACTGCCTATGTTGCCCGTGATACCAATCAGTATCGGCTCAAGATCCATCACTGCTCCTTGCGTAGTGTCGTGGCCTCAGCGTGCCACTCTGGCGATTATCCCAATATTATGTGTCAGACCACCTGATCGTTGAGAATCTGCAATAATTCCTCGTAAGCCACATTGACCTGAATCTGGCCATGCTGGGCGACGGAGATCTGGCTGTTTTGTTCGGAAACGATGATGGCGACGGCATCCGAAAGCTCGCTGATGCCGATCCCGGCCAAGTGCCGGGTGCCAAAACGCTTGATGTAGTCAGGTTTTTTGGAGAGGGGCAGGACGACCTTGGCGGCCATGATGCGTTCTCCGCGGATGATCACGGCGCCATCGTGCAAGGCGCTGCGGGGGTTGAAGATGGTCAGAATCAGGCGCAACGAGAGTTCCGCATCCAGAACCTCGCCGCTCTGGATGTATTCCGTGAGTTTGCGCTTGTTTTCGATGACGATCAGGGCTCCGGTCTTGCGGAAGGACATCGAGGAAATGGCATCGATCAGCGGCATGTAGAGCGAGTTTTTCTCCCGCTTGCGCAGGCTGAGGCTGAGTTCACGCGAGAGGTTGATGCGCGCCAGTAAAGACCTGATCTCCGGCTGGAAAAGAATGATCAGCGCGATGATCCAATAATTGCGCACGGAGCCGATGGCGGCGGTTATCATGCGCAGATCCAGCGCCACCGCGAGGGTGTAGACCACGAAGATGAGCACAATCCCCAGCAGGATCTGATAGCCTCCGCTACGCCGAACGATGGCCAATGACTGATAAACCAGAAAGGCGATCAGGAAGATGTCCGCCAGATCCTTGATCTTGGGGATCAGGATCTCCATTATCCGGCCCTCGTCGCGATGGCCTGCAGGGTGATAAAGAACTGGCGATGCGCCTGGACGTCGTGGACGCGCAGGATATCCGCCCGCTGCCAGGCCGCCAGCAAAGCCGCGGCCAGGGTTCCGCCCAGCCGTTGATCCGGTGCCGAGGGATCCAGCGCGTCGATGAAACGCTTGCGGGAAGCTCCCACCACCAGCGGCAGGCCAAACTCACGGAAACGCTCCAACTGTGCCAGCAGGGTCAAATTGTGCTCCAGGTTCTTGCCAAAGCCGATGCCGGGATCCAGCAGCAGCCTGTCTTGGGATATGCCGCAATCCACAGCGAAGGCGATCCGCTCTGCGAAAAAGTCGCAGATCTCGCCCACTACATCGTCGTAACGCGGATTCTGCTGCATGGTACGCGGCTCGCCCAACATGTGCATCAGGACCAGCCGCGTGCCGGGATGCCCTGCCAG
>CAYXEF010000001.1:24601-28958 GCA_964463825.1 uncultured Candidatus Cloacimonadota bacterium
CATCAGAGAAATTCTAAGGTGATGCGACAGACTACATCCGGCTCCGGAGCGCCGTCAAAACTGAATGAACCGTCCATCAGCGCTTTCTTCGCCGCCTCGAAGAAGCGTCCCTCCGTGTGTTGGATCGACACCACGGATCCCGGGATCAGCCGCGCGAAGCGGTCCACCCGGAATTGGACCGTGGCGCTGCCGCTGGCGCCCAGATTATGTTTGTAGCCAACGGGGAGGGAAAAGCGCACCCGGCCGCCGGTGACCGCATAGCTGACATTGCCGTCGCCCGAGGGACCGCCTTGCAGCAAGCCCTGCAGTGCGCTCTGGGCGTAGGGGTTTGTGCCCACGCTGTATTGATTGGTGTTGCGGTTGGCGTTGGGCAGCGTGGGCGTCTCCAACAATTCGCTGGAACCCTGATACACAGATTGGGAAGCTTGAGCGGGTATGGGGATCTCGCTGCGTGTCGGTTCCTGTTTGCCTCGGGCTGCGGTTTGCGGCGCAGCCGTTTGCGGTTCTGTCTGGCGTGGCGCTTGTTCCGGTAGAATCTGCTGCTCTTCGTGAACCAACAAGTTGTCGATGAGCAGTTCAACCCACTGCTGGCCCACTTGCGGCCGGATGAAGAACAGCGCCAAAATCCCCAAAAGCGCGGCGTGAAAAAGCAACGAGACAACCAGCGGGCCGGGTGGATGCTTAAGAATGGTCAAGGCTGCTCCACCGGCTGGGTGGCTACGAAGATACGTTCGAAGCCAGCGCCGCGGATCACGTCCATCACGGAGATCAGGCTTTGCAAGGGTGTGCTCTGTTCCGCCGAAAGCCGCACGACCTGCTCCCTGCTGGCAAATTCCTTCTTCAGCACCGGGCTGAGTGTTTCCAGCTTGTAGCGGCGCCCCTGAAACTCGATGTGTTCGGTGTTGAAAAACACGATCTGCAACACCTGCAGAGTGTGTTTTTCCCGGGATTGCGAGCCCGGCAGTTTGAAAGGCAAGCCGGTCTGGGCGCTGAAATTGGAGGCGATCAGCAAAAAGAGCAAGAGCAGAAAGATCACGTCCGTCATGGAGATGAGGACGGTGGTGCTGATCTTCCTGCTGGAAATGCCGAGTTTCATGTGACCTTGATTTCCTGCCGGTATCTGATCTCGTGTTCTAATGCGACCTGTTGCATTTCCTTGGCGATGTTTTCCAGGTTTTGCACGATGTCGTTGTAAAAGACGATGGCCAGGATCCCGACGATGAGGCCGCCGATGGTGGTGAGCAGGGCTTCCCAAATGCCTCCGGCCAGCAGATTGATGTCCACGCTGTTCTGGCCCTGGCCCTGGATGTTCATGAACACGCGCACCATACCGATCACGGTGCCCAGAAAGCCGATCAGGGGAGCGATGGCGGCGAAGGTGGAAAGCCAGCCCATGCCTTTTTCCAATTTGTGCAGTTCCATGTTGGCGGTGGATTCCACGCTCTTGAGCACCAGTTCCGGATCGTCACTGCTGGCGTTGTAGAGTTTGTCCAGCATCACGCCCAGGGGACTGGCTGTGCCCTGCACATGCAGAATGGCTCTGACGCTTTCCGGCTTGTTTTGGCGGAGCAGCGTGCCACGCAGGCGGTCGTTGGCCTTGCGGATCTGGGCTATGCGGCGATACTTGTCAAAGACGATGGCCAGGACCGCGATGGAGATCACAAACAGGACATACATCAAAAAACCACCGCGGAAAACAAGATTGAGCAGGGTCATGGTCACTTCCCGGTTCGGATGAGGCGGGAGTATCGCGACTCCCGCCTCTGATCATTACTTATGATACTGCTTTTAGCCATTCTTGCTCTGGAAATCGCGCATGAATTCGCTCAACGCGTGTGCGGCTGGCAGCGGCAGCGAGTTGTAGGTGCTGGCGCGGCAGCCGCCGACGTCGCGGTGTCCCTTGAGTCCGATCATGCCCTGTTTCTTGGCTTCGGAGATGAATTGAGCTTCCAGCTCCTCGCTGGTCAGGCGGAAGGTGATATTCATCAGGGATCGGTCTTCCTGGTCCACGGTGCCTTTGTAGAAGCCACCAGAGGCATCGATGGCGTCGTAGATGTACTTGGCTTTGGCGATGTTGTTCTGCTCGACCATCTGCAGGCCGCCGAAGTCCTCGATCCACTTGAGTACCAGCCCGATCATATAGATGGTGAAGGTGGGCGGAGTGTTGTACATGGAACCGTTTTTGGCATGGACCTGGTAATCAAGCATGGTGGGCAGGCCGGCGTTTTGTTTCTCCAACAGGCTCTTTTTTATTATCACGACCACGCAGCCGGCCGGACCGACGTTCTTCTGCGCGCCGGCATAGATCATATCATACCTGCGCGCCTGGATCGGTTTGCTCATGAAGTTGGAGGACATGTCGGCGATCAGCGGCACTGTGGCCGGGACTTCGGGATCCGTTTTCCATTCGGTGCCGAAGATGGTGTTGTTGTTGGTGATATGCAGGTAGGCCGGATTATCGGACAGCGCCCAGCTCTTGGGGATGTAGCAGAAGTTGCGGTCTTCGCTGGTGGCGGCCACATGGACAGGCTTGCCGATCTTCTTGGCCTCGCTGATGGCTTTTTTGGACCACTGGCCGGTGTTGATGTAATTGGCTGTTTTGCCTTCCGCGGCGAAGGCCATGGGCACCATCAGGAACTGCATGCTGGCGCCGCCCTGTAAAAACAGGACCTCGTAATCCTCGTCCAGCGCGTAGATGCGTTTGACCGAGTCCCGCGTGGCGTCGATGATCGCCTCGTATTCCTTGCTGCGGTGGCTCATCTCCATCACGGAGAGCCCCATGCCCTTGTAGTTGAACAGATCCTGCTGCGCTTCCCTCAGCACTTCTTCGGGCAAGACTGCGGGACCCGCGTTGAAGTTGTGGACACGTTCCATTTTTATTCCTCCTGGAACAGGTATTTTATCATGAGTGCAAGCTTTTCATATGCCTGTGTTTCAGGCAAGCCTTTTTTTCGCTTTCCAAGAAATCCTTGACTGATTTGCCCTGTCCGGCATCAAGGCATAAAGAGAATTTGTCTATGCTGCATCTTATTTTACAGGATCACAAACTCGTGCTTGCCTCGGCCAGTCCCCGGCGCAAAGCGCTATTCAAGCTGCTGGGGCTGACCCCGCTGGTGATCCCCGCCCATATCCACGAACCGCTCACCGAAGCCCCGGCCCAGCTGCAGGCGATGGGTCACGCCCAAGCCAAGGCGCAAGCCATAGCCGCCCGCATGGATCCGGAAACCGTGGTAGTGGGGGCGGACACGCTCGTGGTGCTGGATGGGAGGATCTACGGCAAGCCGGAGGACCGGAACCAGGCCGCCGAATTCCTGCGCCAACTTTCGGGTCGCACTCACAAGGTCTACACCGGCGTCTGCGTCTGCCTGCGCAGCCAGTGCCTCTGCCGTTATGAGCGCAGTCTGGTGGAGTTCGCCCCGCTTTCCGCCAGCGAGATCCAGGCCTATCTGGACACCAAAGAGCCGCTGGATAAAGCAGGCGCCTATGGCATCCAGGGCTACGGCTCGCAATTCATCCGCCGCGTCCGGGGATGCTATTTCAACGTCATGGGCTTCCCCGTCAATCTCTTCTACGCGATGGCAAACGAATTGCTCGCCGCGGACCGGTCCGGGGGAACGCGTTGATGCTGCTCTGCAACGCCCACTTCTACCTCGACGGCGGATTCGACAACGAGGTGCACGCCCTGCTCGTCCTGGCTGGCAAGATCTCCGCCCGCTTCCACGGTTCACCGCCGGAATGGTATGACACCGAGCGCCTCGACCTGAATGGCGCCTGGGTTTATCCCGGTTTCATCGACGCCCACACCCACAGCTTTTCCGGCGGACTCTACCAAAACGGGATCGATGTCTCTGGTTGCAGATCGCTGGACGAAGTCCTGAGCCTGCTCTCCGATGCGGATAAGGAGCCTGGTGAGATTGTCTTCGCCTGGCGGTTCGACGAAAGCTTGATCCCGGAACAGCGCTTCCCCACTTTGAAAGAACTGGACGCCGCCTGTCTACGCCGGCCACTTCTGCTGCGCCGTGTGGACGGACATTCCTGCCTGCTGAACAGCCGCGCCCGTCAGCTGCTGCCCGAATTGCCAAGCCCGGACGAAGTTTTTACCGGCGAAGCCAACGATCAGGCCATCAACTGGCTGCAGGATAACTGCGACCGGACCACCATCCTGCAGGCCTATCACGCCGCCGCCCAGGCCGCCCTGAGAGGCGGTTTCACCCGCGTCCACACCATGATCGGCGACGCCGGCCAAAGCAATCAGCACTTCGGCTGGCTGCGCAATACTCTCTCCCGTTTTCCCGTCGCTTTTGAACTTTATCCCCAGAGCTTCAACATCGCGGACGCCCTGGCACTCGGCTCCAGG
>CAYXEF010000001.1:29058-34544 GCA_964463825.1 uncultured Candidatus Cloacimonadota bacterium
CGAGGAAGTCCAATCGCGCCGCCACCAACTCATCCATTGCGAGGTGACCCCGGATCCGCTGGTGGAGGAAATCGCGGCCTCAGGCGCCACACCGGTGATGCAGCCCGCTTTCGACCTGCTCTGGGGCGGCGACGCAGGGTTTTACGCCCAACGCCTGGGTGCGGCCAGAGCGGGAAAGATGAACCGCTTCGCCTCCTTGACCAAGGCGGGAATCCGCGTCTGCGGCTCAAGCGACTGGTATGTCACGCCGCTGGATATCGCCATGTCCCTGCACGCCGCGATAAACCACCACAATCCCGCCGAACGCCTGACCCCCGGCCAGGCCATCGACATTTACACTCAAAACAACGCCTGGCTGGCCGGCGATGAACTTCGCTACGGCCACCTCGCGCCGGGCCTGGATGCCGATCTCACAGTCACGGACACCGATTTCACCCAGCCCTTCGATCCCTCCACCGTGAAAATCCTGCGCGTCATCCGCCGGGGAGAGATCGTCTATGCCGCCGACTAGACCGGATTTTACCACCGCAGAACTGCGCCGGATTCTGGCCGGGGAAAGGGAAAACTGCCCCGCGGCGCGCCTGACCGACCTCTACAAACTCCTGCATCAAGCCCATTACGGCCCCACCCATGCCCCGGACGATCCCGCAGTCCTGGCCCAGGGCCTGCGGGAGGAACTAAAACGTATCGGAGAACACACCGGCACTTTTTTTCAGGACATCGGCTGCGGCAAAGGCTTTATACGCGTGAACCTCATCGCGCTGGTAACGATGAAGCCCCTGCCCTTCAATCGCTACAGTTCGTTTTCCGACTTCCTGAGCCAGCGCTTCCGCGCCGTACCCGCCGGACGGATCCAAATCCTGGTCCACAGCCTGCTCGCCTCCAGATTGCCGGATGGCATCGATTGGCAGGACTGGAGCCGGATCTGGTCGGATGCCTTGCCGCTCGCACTGGAATTCGTCCAGCCCGAATCCGGCGAGTTGGAGGCCATCTCTACCTGCCTCCGCGAGCATAACATGCCCAGCCACAGCCAGGCCTACCGCGACGCCTGCAATCCTCATTACCGCGTGATCTGGCATACCGAATTGCCCCATTTTGTCATCCCGGGCTTGACCCGGGACCCAGTCTTTTCAGAATATGACCCGAACAACCGCTTCTGACAAGGATCGTACATGAATCCCGTCCGCGTCCGTTTCGCCCCCAGCCCCACCGGATACTTACATCTGGGCGGGCTGCGTACTGCGCTCTACGACTTCCTCTTCGCCCGCTGCCACGGTGGAACCTTCATCCTCCGCATCGAGGACACTGACCGCAACCGCCTCGTCCCCGGTGCTGTGGAGAACCTCATCGCGACCCTGCACAAACTGGGTCTGGACATCGACGAAGGCCCCGGCAAAGGCGGCGCGCACGGCCCCTACACGCAATCCGAACGCCTTGCTGTTTATCACCGCGAAGCCGCGCGACTGCTGGATTCCGGCCACGCCTACCGCTGTTTCTGCACGCCGGAAACCCTGTCCCAGATGCGCGAAGAACAGCAGGCCAAAGGAGAATTCGTCAAATACGACCGCCGCTGCCTGCGCCTGCCGGAGAAGGAGATCAAAGCCAAACTCCAAAACGGCGAACCCCACGTCCTGCGCCTCAGGATGCCGGACGACCATAAATTCGCCTTCTTCGACCTCATCCGCGGCCGCGTGGAAATGGACTCCTCCCAATCCGACGACCAGGTCCTGCTCAAGTCCGACGGCTTCCCCACCTATCATCTGGCCGCCGTGGTGGACGACCATTACATGGAAATCTCGCACGTGATCCGCGGCGAGGAATGGCTTTCCAGCACGCCCAAACACCTCTGGCTCTACGAGTGCCTGGGCTGGCAGCCACCGCTTTGGGTGCATCTGCCCCTGATCCTGAATCCCGACCGCACGAAACTCAGCAAACGCGTGGGCGACGTCTCCGTGGAGAGTTATCTGGACAAAGGCTACCTGCCCGAGGCGTTGGTCAATTTCGTCGCGCTGCTGGGCTGGCACGGCGCCGATGACCGGGAACTTTTCAGCCTCGGGGAACTCTGCCGCGAATTCAGCCTCGAGCGCGTCAACAAGGCCGGAGCCGTCTTCGACCTGACCAAACTGGACTGGATGAACGGCTGGTATCTGCGCAACCTGCCTCTGGAGCTGGTCACAGAGCGAGCCCTGCCGTGGTTTGAGGCCGCGAATATCGATGTGCCGGAACCCGCCATCCTGCTCAAAATCGTCGCCGCCGCCAGAGAACGCTGCACTTTACTGCCCGAGATCGCCGGGTACAGCCGCATGTTCCTCTGCCCGCGGAACCTCACGCCCGAGGAGGAACGGATCCTGGCCACCCCGGAGGCGCAAAGCGTCCTGAACTGGTTCAGCCGGAATCTTCCGCCCCACGGCGAATTGAGCGACGAGGAACTGGACGCGCTGGTTAAAAACGGGATCCAGGCCACGGGCCTCAAAGGGAAGCAATTTTACACCCCGCTGCGCCTGGCCCTCATCCATCAGCCACACGGCCCCGAACTCCCCGCCACCTTCGCCATCCTCGGCCTGTCCAGAATCCACACTCTCCTACAGGACAAATTGCGCCACTGAACAATTGCCCCGCAAATAGATACAACGCTGGCTCCCAGTTGATCAGTCCACTTTACCAACCCGACCCGAAGCTAGTCCACACCAATTATCATTGCGGACTCATTGCGGACTCACTGCGGACTTTGTCCGTAATGAGTGCGCAGTGAGTCCGCAATGATAACCGGGGCCAAGTGGTCATGCTCCGTGGCCGGCAATTGGCTGGATCCGCAATAATAACCCCTTGAAAACAAACTTCAAGACAACTTAAGACTGAGATCAACGAATCAAGCGCGTTAGGCCGGGTGAATTCTATGCTCCTACTGCGTCCTGCAGATGCGGAATCCCAGGGTCCAGGAAACCATGGTCGCGGATGTGGCGTTCCGGAAATAAACGGTGCACCAGCTGCCGGTATCATACCAGCTGCCGCCACGAAAGACGCGATTGGAACTGGTTTGGTCCCAGCGGTCCCAACACCATTCGGACACGTTGCCGGTCATGTCGTAAATCCCCAGTTCGTTGGGTGACAGCAGCCCGACAGCCTGAGCTGTGTTCAGCAGGTTGTTGCCGCTCCACCAAGCCACGGCACTGATGTTATTGCTGCCGCTGAAAGTATAGCCGTGGGTCTGCAGGCCGCCCCGGGCGGCGTATTCCCATTCCGCCTCCCTGAGCAAACGGTAACCGTTGGCGCTGAAATCGCAACTGAGATTCAGGTGATTGGCTGCATTGGCGTTCCAGCCTGCCGGCCAATTGTCCGGATCCGTCCCATAATCCAGATAGCTGTAGCAGGGATCCAGTTCGTCCAGCTGGCTGCGCCGGTTGCAGTATTCAATGGCGGTAAACCAAGACACACTGTAGACGGGAATAAAGGCACCCACTCCATGACCGGAGGCGGGATTGTAACCCATCACGGTGCCAAAGGCTGACTGGGTGAGTTCATATTTATCGACATAGAAATCGGCGACGGTGAGCCCGGCGGTATATATGCCCGTCGTCGGAAAGATGGTGCCGCCCTGGATGTGGACGAAATTCTCAGGCATAGGGACGACATGATCATCCGCCTCCAGTCGGAGCATGTATTGGTTGCCGTCGAGTTCGATTCCTTCCTCCCCTGCGTTCCAGAGGATGGCCTTTCCCACTCCCGGGGCAATGTCCTGACCGATGTCGCCGCTCAGGTTGGCGGTGTCGGGGACGTAAGTGAAGGTATTTCCCCCGTCGGCGGACAGTCCGAGGCTGACTTCGCAGAGGTCGCCATTGGCGTCGAAGAGAGAGTAGCCAATGTCCACCAGCCTGCTTCCGTCGGTACGCTGAGCCACAGATACATTGTAGATTAATGGAGCCGCTGGCACTCCCGGCACAAAGGAAACCGAGAAATTGTCCCAATGCGCGTATTTTCCCAAACCATCATACTGGACCTCCACTTTCAGCCGGACCGAAGTCGCGTAGATTGGAATAGCAACGGAGACCGGCGTCCAGGCATCGGAGTCGGGATTCAGCGCCGTCCAGTTCGTCCACTGATCGGTGGTGTCATACTCCACACAATAGCGGCAGAGGTCGGTGGCAGGATCCAGGCCGTTGGTGTAATACCAGAAATCCAGTGTGTAAGTGCTCTCGGGGGGTAACTGCAGGTTATTGAAGACGAGTGAACATTCCTGAGCATCCAGATCCCAGCTGGCCCAGTACCAGCTGCCGTCCTGTGGGCCGGCTCCGCCCAGGATCTGGTCGCAGCGGCCCCAATAGATGTAGCGGATTATCCCCTCGGGATCGGCCGTATAACTCCAGGTGTCGTTCACCGAGTTTTCAAAGTTCTGTCTGGCGAGGGCCACGGCGTCAAGGTGGAGCGTCAAAAGTGCCGGCAACAGAGCTATCAGTACGCGAATGGATATGGTCCGGATCACATTCCTGCTCATTGGGAACCTCCTTCCTGACATGTCAAACCGTTCCTGAGTGCCTCCCAGGCGTACTTCCGCTCCGGATGGGATCGGGCTTCGGCCAGGATCCCGGCCCACCTGCCGTCATAGTCCTTGTAAGCAACCACCCGGTAATACATCCGGTCACGGAACTGCGCCACGCAAGGATGGACGAAGCTGCAGCCGTCGGTGACATTCCAGAGGAAATAGTAGAAATGCTCGTCGTTCTCATAAGGAGACTCGTTGTAGAGCACGATGTAGCCGTCCGGGGTGATGGGCGTGCCGTAGATGGTCTGGGTCACAGGATCCCAAGTGATGACGGCGTCCACGGCGTTGGAGATGTCGACATTGACGTTCGTGGGCGCGGCCGGGGGCACGTAGCTGATGGCGAAGGCCGCAGCGGAGATCTTCTGGCTCTGGTTGCCGTAGTTGTCCGCCAGGCGGATCTTGACCCTGCATTGAGCGGTGGTCTGATCCGGCAGCAACCAGGCATAGCTTCCCGTGTTGGCCAGCCCTTCGGCCAGGGGAAGAAAGTCGGCACCGTTGTTGACGCTGTACCAGAGATACACGGAATTGTCGTTGAGGTTGGTGTCGGCGGCGGTCCAGAGGATGTTGTTGGTATCACCCAGATACCACTCTTCACCACCATTGGGCGAAATGAGCGTCAGAGCAGGGATCACAGTGTCGAGGGTGAAAAGCCCGGAATAGGCGGCGGAAGAAAGAGCGCAGTTTGCCACACAGCCAAGAAGCAGCGAGGCAATGAGTAAGGATCTAATCATGATTCCTCCTCAGTGATTAATTCTCAAAACAAAAAGCAACCCGGGCGAATTCCTGTCAAGAAGAATTTATTATGTTATAATATTAAATTTGTAAGATTGAATACTCAGCCATAATCAGGTGCTATGCATATTATTTTCCGATTTATAGATGATGTTGCTGCTGAGCGGTGCTTGTAGTATGCAGCGGCGAATGCCGGGATAACTGACGGTATCTT
>CAYXEF010000001.1:34644-51516 GCA_964463825.1 uncultured Candidatus Cloacimonadota bacterium
GGGTTCAGGAAACGCAGGTTCCACTTCATAAAACTCCCGGCACAGCCGCTGCCGGGGCATTTGACGTCCACGATCTTGGCCACGTAATCCGGCAGCTCGCCCAGATAAAGCGATCCGTTGGTCTCCAGCAGAATCTTGTAACCCGCGTGGTGCAGATCTCCGATCAGTTCCAGGATATCATCCTGCAGGAGGGGTTCGCCGCCGGTGATTTCCACCAGCCGGGCGGGGTATTGGGACACTTCTGCCAAGATGGCGTCGATGGTCATTCTCTGCCCGGGCGCCCAGGCATATTGGGTGTCGCACCAGGAACAGCGGAGGTTGCATTGGCTGAGGCGGATAAAAATGCAAGGTCGGCCGGCGTGGGTGGATTCTCCCTGCAGGGAGTAGAAGATCTCGCAGATTTCGAGGCCGCTCACGCGCGCAGTTCTTTCACCCTCTTGGTCAGGAGCGGCAGCACTTCAAAGAGGTCGCCCACGATGCCCAGATCAGCGACCTTGAAGATGGGGGCGTCGGGATCCTTGTTGATGGCGATGATATAGTCCGCAGAGGACATTCCCGCCAGATGCTGGATCGCGCCGGAGATGCCGCAGGCGATGTAGATGTTCGGCTTGACCGTCTTGCCCGTTTGTCCCACCTGATGGGAGTAGGGGATCCACTCGGCGTCCACAGCCGCCCGGGAAGCGCCCACAGCGCCGCCCAGAGCCTCGGCCAATTCCTCCAGCAGGGCGAAGTTCTTGGCCTCTTTCATGCCCCGGCCCCCGGAAACGATGATATTGGCCTCGGTGATGTTGACGAGGGTGGTCCTTTCCGCCTCGAAGCCCAGCCAGTCGGTCAGTTCCTCGTCAAAATCGAAGATCACCTGTTCGCGGATGACGATGCCGTTGCGGGAGTCGTCGCGGGGCAGGGGATTCATGACCTTGTGGCGGACGGTGGCCATCTGGGGGCGGTGGTTGGCGGTGATGATGCGGGCCATGATATTGCCTCCGAAGGCAGGCCTGGTCTGGATCAGGTTGCCGGAATCCGGATCGATCTCCAGGCCGGTACAATCCGCCGTGAGGCCGGTACCCAGATGAATGGCGACGCGGGGGATGAAGGAGCGTCCGGTGACAGTGGCGCCGGCGAGGATGACGGCCGGCTTGTATTTTTGGGCCAGTTCGGTGAGGGCTTTGGCATAGCGCTCGTCGCGGAAATGCCTGAGTTCGGGGTCGTCGACGACGATCACCTGGTCGGCTCCGAAGGCAATCAGTTCAGCGGAAAGGGCTTCGATCTCATGGCCGAAGACGACAGCGCTGAGTTCTGCCTCCAACTCGTCCGCCAGATCCCGTGCTTTGCCCAATAGTTCAAAGGCCACGGGGGCGATCACACCGTCCTTTTGTTCGGCGAAGACCCAGACGCCCTGAAATTCGGCTTTGTCCGGCACACCCTGCGCCAGTTTGCGGATGACGATCGCCTCGGTGGGGCATTCCGGCACACAGGCTCCGCAGAGGGTGCATTTGTCCAGGTCGATGACGGCGATATTGCCTTCCATCCTGATGGCGCCGAAGGCGCAGGCCCGGCGGCAGGCTCCGCAGCCCACGCAGAGATGTTCAATTACTTCGATCATGGGATTCTCCTGTGGGAGAAAACTCTGAAGAGGCTCCTATTTGTCAAGCCGATTCTGCACGAACGCTCCTACTCTGAGCCGGTGGCGCTATGCTCCAGGCTTGGAGATCACGCTCATTTGAACAAAACGCAGCTAATGGCGGCGACACGCCTGCCGGGTATGGCCAGACGGCAGAAATAGATCCCGCTGCCTAGGGCCCTGCCCCGGTCGTCCAGCGTATCCCAGTGGGTCCGGTAATAGCCTTGGGCAAGGTCTTGGGCGACCAGGGTTTTCACTTTTTGGCCGCGGAGGTTGTAGATGCTGAGTTCGGTCAGGCCGTCTGCGGGGACGGCATAGGCGAAGGTCGTGCCCAGCTGGAAGGGATTGGGATAGACGCAGAGATGCGGGATGTCGTAGAAACCGGGAGGATCCGGGTCAAACTCGATCCGGATGGGGATTGACAGGCTGTGGTTGCCGTTGTAGTAAACGGCCAGGGTATAGAAGTCCTGAACTTCTCCCAGCAGATTCTGGTTGGCTGTCAGGATCAGTGTGGCCTCTTCCCTGTTTTGGAGCCCGCCTTCCTGCGGGAGAACGCTCAGGCAGGAGCCCAGGCTATCGGAAGTGGCAAGTTCAAGTGAATCTGCATAGGTCAGGGGATTCCCGGCATCGTCCTGTGTTCTGATCTGACATGGCAGCGTCAGCGCGGACAAACCGGCATCCGTGAGCAAACGAATTCCGGCATACAGACTGTCGGCGTCAGTGCCGGTATTGCTTGACCAGCAGAGCCCGGCAGGGCTGCCAAGCGTCCCGGAAAACGGCAGGGGCTGATGTCCCGGCAGGTTAAAGTGGGAAGCCATCGTGGCCAGCACCCCGTCAGGCAAGTCGATGCGGAGCTCCCGGACGCTCTGGTCCGGCGAGGCATTGTGCAGCGTTAAGAAGAATAGCTCCTCCGTCCCAGGCTGAAAGGTGGATTTGTTGCAACTTAGCCAGACAGCGCCGTTTTTCGCCGCGTCTGGATCAGATTTCCGGATAACAGCTGTATAACTGATATACTTGCCATCCGGGGAAGCCAGGCGCAGCGGGATTTGGCGAATCTCGCCAGGAGCGAGGGTGATCGTTACTTCCTCCGCATCTACTCTAAGCAGGGCATTGTCAAACAGCGTCTGGGATGGAAACTCGATCACGTCCAGACAGAACCGGCTTGCGAAAACATCTCTGCCGGAGCCGCGCCTTCCCTCCCAACGGATGGTGTTGGGACCGGCATCAAGGGCGAAGCGACGGTAGTTCCAGGCATTGCCGCTGTCAGTCAACTCCGTCAGTTGTGACTGGTTCAGCCGGAAACTCCAGCTATCGCCACCGCCGGGGTTGATCTGGTAGGAGAAATCAAGCTCAGCCGCCTCGAGCGAAATGAAGCTCAGTTCCAGCCAGATGGAGTCAGCCGCGACGGCTTGGGAACAAAGGCAGTTGAAGCCGTCTTGGGGGTTATGCCCAAAATCCCATTGCCCGGATTGATAGACCCAGGGGAAGGCATGCAAGTCCTGCGACTCGAAGCTCTCCACTGTCGTCTGGGGATCCGTCACCAGCCAGGGCTGCCAGCATCCACCCAGTGCGTTATCGGCATCCAGAGCCAGCTGGATGCCAAGTGTCGCATGGACGGGGCATCCGGGGGTCAGCTGCGCGTGAAACACCAGGGTATCGGCACAGCCTGGCCCGAGGCTGGGACATTCCGCGCTGTACTGGCTGATCTGCAGCCAGGCTGAATCCGTGGACAAGATCCCCTGCGGATTCCTGAGGACTGCGCTGCCTGCGTTACGCAAGCTGTACACGATATTGACGGCGTCTCCCGGATTCACCCAGTTGATCTGGGGATCCCTGCGCACGCCCTCCAGAACGGGCGTGGGGGAATGAATGACGTCAGAACACTCATAAAGCAAGCCATAGGGAGTGACCGCGAAGGAATAGCGTAGGGTCGTTAGATCAGGCGTTCCCTTGCTGATCCGGAAGGAGAGGGTAGTCTGGATTTGTCCGCCTGGCAGGATCTGTCCTAGATTCCGGACGCCCTGCAAAGGGATCAGATTGGAGGATTGGCTGTCCGGCACCAGACTGACGGAGACGTTTTCGGCTGGGAACTGGCCTCGGTTGGTGATCCTGACGGTCTTGATAATCTCCGTTTCCGGTTCGATAAACTGCCCACTCTCTATCACCGTCAGATCCAGGACCGGATGCGCTCCATCGCCGTAACAGGCTAAATGGCGTTGAACGGGTAGTCGGTTGAAGCCCGTGAGCGTTAGTAGGTAACTGAGCCCGGGCACAGGAGAGTCGCTCAGATCAAGATGCACATATCCATCCGGACCGGAAAAACCGCTGGCGAGGATCCGGGCGCCATGAGTGAGCGCAACGAGGGTGTCCGGACAGCCGGTGTCGATAACCAAATGGGCGCAATGTGGCGGCAGTTCATCCGGAAGGACGGCTGCGATCTGGGTGGCCGGCTGGGTCCTCAAGACCAGGGAAGCGTCGCCGAAGAGGTTCCAGGCCAGAAAATTGTAGACTCCACCTTCGCCATAGGCGGCGATCATGCTGCAGGAACCATTGTAGCAGAGGCCGCCGATGGTGTTCTTCGTTCCGGAGACCAGCAAGGCCATGGCATGATCCTGCGCTTCCATGGGCGGGGCTATTCCCTGTTCCGGAGCGGCAGCGTAGACCGCGATCGCGCCTCTGGCTTGTTCCGAGGTGGCATCCCGGCTGCGCATCAGGGCTTCGGCGAGACAGGTGCCGTTATAGAATTGCCCGGTCCAACAGGAAACGACGTGGATAAACGGCAGCATGTTAGTGTTGGAGAGATTTGACGCGTCCGAGTTCCAGAATTCGGGAGCCACCCAATGCGTGGCATAACCCTCCCCGCAATAATTGACCAGCGACTGGCCTGAGTTCAGGCAGTTGATCAGCTCCTGGGCGCCGGCTCCTTCGTTGGCGTAGATGCGGTCCACCTGAGTGTAGCCATAGGCCAGAAGTTGCGCCCGGATCTTGTCCAAATGCTCCCAATTGTGCTCATCGTCATCGCCGGGCAGGGGCGGATTATTGGAACAAACTCCCGCCGCGCGGCTCAGCCAATCTCCCGAGGTTGTCCCTTTTTCGTATTCAATGCTCCGCTGGATCTGAGTGTAAAGCTCAGCGGCGATTTCAGCCGAAAACCGCCCCACAAAGATATCCGGATAGTAATCGTCTCCCTCCAATAGCGAATAAAACGCGTCCATCCCGCCCGTATTTCCGGAAATGGTTGCCACCTGGCAGGGCAGCTGGTCATAATCGCCCACCAGTTGGACAAAAGTCAGCTGCGGGTCGCTCTCATAGAGGTTCTGGATGAAGTCCCTGATCTCTGCATAGCTGTCTCCGGTAACGTCGGTGCTGTAAACCGTGGTAGGAATCCCCTTCTGGTTTTTCCACTCCACCCAGGGTTGGATCAGATCTCTGAATTGCTGAAGCTGTATATCGTCGCTGCCGGTCGGGCAGATCACAGCCATGGATCCATATTCGGCGATATCCTCGTAGCGGCACTCGAAGTTGATAAAATGATGCCGGTAGATATCGATGAAATATGGATTGAGTTTGGGCCTCGGACTGGCTGGGGATAATCGCTGAGCAGGTGTCAGGCTAAGCAGATCGATGGTGATGTGGTCCGAGACCACGAGGTTCCCGTCTTGGGTGTGAAATGGGGTTACGTACACATCCAGACCGCGCAGATCCCTCAACCGGTAGGCTTTACTCAAAGTCGCAGTCTGGGTATCAGGATCCGAGATCAGACCATATCTGAACGGAGTTGGCATTCTGTGATCCGTGAACTCGCACCGGTACTCGCCAGCATTGTCAATCAGCACGGGGATTGTGAGAATCGGAAACTGCCCCGAGTATGACAGAAAAGACTCGAACTCCCGCGGTAATCTGATCTTGCCATCCGGGGAGCAATGCAGGGAAGCGATGTTGATCTCCAACCGAATGTCTGTAAGGTTGATGCTCCCGACCTTGATATAGCTCGCAGCGTCATTCAAACTGATGACGGATCCCCACATCAACTGAATGGACATTACAAGCCCCACGAAGCAGGCGAGTCTGAACATACAACCTCTTCTGTCATGAATCAGATACCCATGACGCAGCTAGAATTACACCATGAGCAAAGCAGTTCTGTCAAGCATTTTTATGTTCTATTGCACTAATAGTGACGAAGCTGGTATTCTATCCTGACCAGAGATACAAATCACACTATAAACATACTGCCAAACGCAAGGGACATTCGACGCACCGAAGTTGTCCCCTATTCCCAAGTTCTGTACCATGATCGATAGTTAACGGCAATGAAATCATAAATATTCACCAAATAAAGCTTGACAGGAGGAGTCGGGACATCATACTTGGTAAAGGCGTGGAACATTTGGCCAGACTTGATGTTATGATATAGTCAACAGCTGCCGTGGGGACAACATGCAGAGATTTGTTTTATCTCTTTGCCTCGCAGCTGTAGATATGAGTCCAGTTCTAACAAGCACGGGAGGTGCTTATGAAAGCCGTTTTTGTGGTTTCGCTTTTGCTGTGTTCGCTGCTCTGGGCCGCGCCGTTGCGCAACGCGCCCACCATCCTCGAGCAGCCGGACGGCACCAAGTATGACTGTTTCATGACGGGTGACGAATACTACCACCGCGCCCACGACGCCAACGGTTTCACAATTATCAAGGACCTGGCCACTGACTGGAATGTTTACGCGCAGAAACAGGGCCCGGACCTGACCCCCACCACGTTCATACCCGGCCGGGATGATCCCGCCGCCCGCGGCCTCACACCCCACTTGCTGCCTGATGAATCCATCCTGCGGCAACGCTTCCAGAACTGGCGCGGCTCCAACCGGGACGAGTACGGCCGCGCGCCGACCATCGGCACCATCGAAAACCTGGTGATCTTCATCCGCTTTGCCGGAGAGACTGAGTTTGGCCAGCCCCTTCAACTCTACAGCGATATGCACAATTCCCTTTCCCAGGCCTCCATGCGGGGTTATTTCCTGGAGGAAAGCTCAGGCCAGCTGACCGTAAACAGCAGCTTTTATCCGCTGAGCGCGGGCAGCATGGTTTTTTCCTGGCAGGATGTCAATCCCAGAAACTATTACTATCCTCAATCCGCCGGCAACCCCATCGGTTATCCTCCCGGACCACCCACGGATCCTGACCAGAACGGCTTCATCCGTTTGCATACCATGATGGTAAACGCAGTCAACGCCATCGCGCCCATGATCCCGCCCAACTTGAACATCGATGTGGACAACAATTTCAAGGTTGACAACCTGAGTTTCGTTTGCCGGGGGAATGCCGACGCCACCAGCGCCATTTTCTGGCCACACTATTGGGTAATGGACGCATATCCAGTGACGCCTCTGGCCTACATACCCTATATGGGTATCCTCCGCCAGGCAGACGACTACAACTTCTCGCTGCAATATCCCGATCCTCTGTATGTGGGGTATGGCGGCGGGATCGACGCCGCCGAGATCAGCCACGAGTTTTCTCATACTTTGGGATTTCCCGATCTTTACCATTACACCTGGGACGGCGTCAATCCCTGTGGCTACTGGGATCTGATGGACTATTGCTACCAAGTGCCGCAGCATCACCTGGCTTATATGAAATGGAAATACGGCGGCTGGTTCGCAGCGCCGAATCCGTTGCCTGCGGCTGGAACGTCCTGCACTCTCACCGCCGTGGGCACCAATCCCTTCGACCACTACATGCATCAGATGCCCACGGGAGAGCAGATCTGGATCGAATACCGGCAGGCGGCGGGGATGTATGAAACCCGGGTGCCCGGAAGCGGCCTGATCATCTATCGCGTGGACCAGAGCCTGTTCCCCTGGGGCAACGCGGGCGGACCACCGGACGAGGTCTATGTCTACCGGCCAAATGTGGCACCAGGCTGGCCTGATGGCAACATTAACACAGCCCACTACGCCTGGGACAATGGTCACACCGCCATCAACATGTTCACCGACCCGGCACCGTTCTCCCAATCCATGCCTGGTTTTATCGACCCCCAGTTCAGCATCCACAGCGTCGGCTCTGCACTCATGACAGGCCCGGTAATGCCATTTGTGGTGGGGACCGTTACTCCCAACATCTGGACTGGCGTCATGGACACAAACTGGTTCAATTCTGGAAACTGGTCTCTGGGGGCAGTTCCGGTCAGCACGGATTTTGTCATTGTAGCCTGGTCTGCCATGAATATTTGCAACATACCCCTGACTCCGCCTGGTATGCAGGCTGTGTGTCAGGATCTGCGGGTTGAAGCCCAGTTAAATATTACTCCGGGCGCTGTCTTGCAGGTGAATGGCAACCTCTATTCCATCGGCCGTATCTTCATGGATGGCAATCTGATGCAGGTAACGGGCAACCTCACCATCGCCAATTGGTATGCCGGATCCTGGTTCCACTGCGTGAACAATCCAGCCGCTCAGATTCAGGTGGGCGGCAATTGCCAATTCGACAATGGCACCAGCATCCAACTTGCTGTCGGGCAATTGATCTTTACCAATATTGGTGTCACACCGCCGGTCAACACCTTCACCTGCGATGCCTTCAACGCGATTCTTTTCGACTGGGTGGTCAATAAACCGGGCTCGTCTCTGAGTTATAACAGCATGATCCCCTTCCCGCCATTGATGGTGCTGGGGATTCTGAATGTGATGCCCAATTCCACGCTCAACATCAATTCACCACAGCAGCTGCATATGTTTGGCAACATCTTAGTCTCGCCGACGGGTGTATTGCAAGTTCTGGATCCCAATTCCATCATGTCGCTCATGGGACCGCCTGGCGTGCAGATAGTCAACATAGCCAATCCCAACAGCTTCGTGCATCATCTGGACATCAACAACAACTCCAGCCCGTCTTTGGCCGGCAACATCACCATCAAGGGCGACCTGACCATCAATGCCGGCAGCCTGGTCGCCAATAACCACACTATCTTCCTGCACGGCAATTGGCTCAACAATGTCGGCTTCGGCGCTTTCCAGAAAGTGACTTCCAGGGTTGTCTTCTGCGGCAGCCCGACGGATCAGACCATCAGCGTGGGTGGCCCGAGCGGAGCGCCGCAAGAGGATTTCTACATCCTGGAATTGAACAAAGCCGCGGGATCGTTGAACATGAACACCCCCGGGCAACAGGTGCAATGCGATGCCTACGACTGGACCAACGGACACCTCAAGGTCACTGACGGCCAGTTCATGGCCTTGTCTTTGCTGGATGGCTGCATTGCCGGCATCATCACCTGCAACAACCCCGGCATGATCCACCTGACAGATACGACCGGGAACGGCGACCTGGCTGCCAATCTGACCATCATGGGCGGGGTGGTGGTCGTCAACTGCCCCACTGCAGGCGCCGGAACATTCTCGAACTGGGGCCTGCAACCTTGCTCGCTGACCATGAACAGCGGCCAGTTGAATTATTCCAACTGCGGCGTCCATATCATAGGCGGCGGTTTCAGCTCCAATATCAGCGGCGGCCAGATCTTCGTCGCGGGGGATTTCGAGGTTCACAGCCCAGGATTCAATCCCAGCGGCGGAGTGGTGACGGTCAGCACGCCCTTCCCGCCCGCCTTCATCGGAACGATGGGTGGCAGCTGGTTCCACGACCTCGACCTGCAGTGCCACACCGACACCTCTCTCCCCACCCAGGTCAACGGCACCCTCAACGCGTTCAATCTCTTCAATGTTCTACACCTCCTCACCCTGAACGGCACGCTCAATGTCTTCAACACTATGAATCTGCAGGGACTGGTCAATGTCCAGGTCAACGGTACCGCCAGTTTTACTGCCGGTTCCATACTCAATGTCCAGGACGGCTCTCTGATCCTGGCTGGCTCTTACCCCGTGAGTATTGATGGCACGGTAAACATCAACGACGGCTGGCTGAACGCCACCAATCACCCCATCACCATCAATCCCATAGGTATGATCAACTTCGGTACCCCGGGACCCGGAATCAACGGCAAACTCAGCTGCGCCACTCTGACTGCCAACACCGGCGGGACGTTCTGTCAGTCAGTGGGGACACTGGAACTGGTAAACACCGATCCCACAATGGTCTTTGCCTTGAGCCTGGCCTCCGGAAACTGGGTGAACAACCTCGATGTCAACATCCTGACCTCGGTTCAGGTTATGACCGACCTCCATGTCAACGGCAACCTGCATATCATCGGCGGCCAGCTGGTGATGGACAACACCGGCAAAACCATATACATGCTGGGCAATTGGACCAACGACATACCCGCCACGGGATTTGTCCGCGGCACCAGTATCATCGATTTCGCCGGTTCTGCAATCTCATCGATCTCCGCCAACGGCGGCACGGAGCATTTCTATACGCTAAACGTCTCTGCCGGACCGGGCGTGATCCTGATGGACGATCTGGCCGTGCACAACGTAGTGAACATCCTGACCTCCAATCTGCAAGTCAACGGCCAGATCCTGAGCGTGTCCGGCAATACGACCGTGGGCCCTGGCGGCACGCTGGACCTGGATTCAGGCTCCGTGCTCGAGACAGGCAACGTCAGACAGGTGATCATCCAAAGCAGCGGAAACCTCAACAGCATCGGCGTGGCCGGCAATCCTGCCACCATGCGCGGACAGGCGGGGGCGACCTGGAACCTGACAACACAGTCGGGAAGCAACATCTCCGTCAAATACACCGATTTCCGCCATCTGCGCAGCTCCGGCGTGACCATCCAACCCGGAGTCGTCGTCAATGCCACCAACGACTTCGATAACTGCATCTTCCGCGACGGCGCTTCCGGTTGCACATACCTGACCATTAATAACAACCAAACCCTGAACATCACCGGGATCTCCTTCCCCACCGTCACCCCCGGCGGCTTCAACATCGCCAAGACTGTCAATGCCGGCACGGTCAACGTTCTCTCCTCCAGCGGTTCTTTCGCCGGACCCCTCTACGAGAACGATCCCTACACCCGCATCCATTGGACCGGCTACGACCCCAACCTTATCGTGCAGTCCTTCGCCGTATCGGTGCCCAATCCTTATGTCGCGGATCAAGTCAGCTACGCGGTGACCATCAAGAACAATTCACCGCACCCGGTGCAGCAGAGCTTCAACATCCATCTCTTCAAAAACCGCGCCACTCCGCCCGGCTGGAACGAAACCGGCGACTACAGCCACAGCTGCCCCACCCTGGCTCCCAACGCGACGCACAGCTACACCTTCACGGGTGTCTACAGCATGACAGACGAAAACTGGACTTCCTGGCTGCTCATCGATCCGGAAGGCGCGGTGACGGAAAGTAACGAATATGACAACCGCGATTCCGAAGCCGTGACCTGGCAGCCCCTGCCCGTGGTCAGCAGCATTGCCGTAGCCAGAACCGCAGCCAACTCCGCCCGGATCAGCTGGAGCTACCCCATCTGGGTCTCCCGCTACAAGATCTATGAAGCCTCCGATCCTTATGGAACCTTTACCTATCTGGGTTCCACCACCAATCTCTACTACGATGTCTCACTGACTCACGGCATGCGTTTCTACCTGGTCCAGGCGGAACGCGACGCCCCGAGCAAATAAGCAACAATGCATCTCCCAGTTCCCCGGGCCGCTTGACCCGGGGAATTTTTTTGCCTAATCCGCCCTTACCCCTGACTGGACTGCCTCTGGCGAACTTCCCGCCCACTTCCCGTAGCTCTCAGGGGAAGTATTCGGGAAGTTCAGGAGAGGCAAACCAGAGACCCGCAAGGGCCGAATGACGAAGCATTCAGGCGGAATGCCCTGATTTTCATTGACGCCATCAGGCGGCTGGAATTTCTGGAAAAAAAACGTACAAAAGGCGAATCATGAACAGACTGACGCTGATCCTGGCCGTGTTGCTCGTTACTGTGGGAGCGGCCGCGCAGACCGGGCTGTATAAACTGTCCTTTCAGGACGACCTCAACACCGCCGATTCCCTGCTCTTCAGCCAGGGCTTCCAGGCGGAGGAAATCGAAGGCAGTTTGGTCAAATACTACCCTTTGGCCAATGACAGGGTGGAGAGTGTCGTGCTTTTCGTCAATCCGGAGACCGAGCTCGTCGCCGGCTGGTTTGTGCTTTACAGCCAGGAAAACACACCGGAAGAGGACGACTATGTGATTCAACGGCTGCATCTTATGCACGGCGATGAGGTGCAGATTCTGGGTGACCGCAACCAATTGGTCTGGGGCTTGGACGCCACCCGCTCCGTGCACGCCCAATACAGCTCCGAAGGCAATTTCTGCGTGCTCTATTATGACTCGGAATGGGACGGGCTGTTTGAACTGCCCCCTTCCGCCGAACTCCGCCTTCCCCACTCCGCTGATTGAATCCGGCCTGCCGGCCTCGTTCTTACAAAACCCCATTCCAGCGGCCTTTCTGCTTGACAAAACTGGCTGTTCCAAAAAACTGGAAGTCCTTGCATGACTAAACTTAAAGTAATACTATATAGCATTTTAGGGAGTTGATTATGAAAACTGGCGGTTGCCGTTTTGGAACCCACCGTGTGCTCGAACCCAAGGGCGTTCTGCCTCAGCCGGCCCGCGTCCTGGACAACGACATGAGCGAGATTTGGGACAACGAACTGCTGATCGACGTGATCCGGCTGAATGTTGATTCGGCCTCCTTCCACCAGATCAAGAATAAACTCGTCGCCCAGGGACACCAGGATCTGGCCAGGGCCTTCGCCGACCATGCCATCGACCTTACCACCCGCACAGGTAAACACAAAAACGAAGATACCGGCAGCGGCGGCATGCTGATCGGCCGGGTGGCGCAGATCGGACCCAAGTTTGAAATGGAGGACGAAATCAAGGTCGGGGACAAGATCGCCTCGCTGGTCTCGCTGTCTCTGACTCCGCTCAGGATCAACAAGGTCAAACGCGTCCTGCTGGACAAAGACCAGGTCGAGATCGAAGGGCAGGCCATCCTCTTCAGCAGCGGCGTCTATGCCAAGCTGCCCGAGGATATGGACGAGAACCTCGCCCTCTCCGTTTTGGACGTGGCTGGCGCTCCGGCACAGGTGGAACGTCTGGTCAAACCCGGAGACACGGTCGTGATCATCGGCGCCAACGGTAAAAGCGGCGTGCTCTGCAACGCTGTGGCGCGCGAACGCGTGGGCGTGGCCGGACGCGTGATCGGAGTAGTACGCAACCAAAACTACATCGCCACCTGCGAAGCAACCGGCTGCCACGAAGTGATCATCGCCGACGCTACGGACGCGCTCACCATCCAGCAGGAAGTCGCCCGCCACACCAAAGGCCGGATGGCGGACGTGGTGATCAACGTGGTCAACATCGAGGACACGGAACTGCCCACCATTATGGCCTGCAAGGACCGCGGCGTGGTCTATTTCTTTTCCATGGCCACTTCTTTCACCAAGGCCGCGCTCGGCGCGGAAGGCATCGGTGCCGACGTGGATATGATAATCGGCAACGGCTACGCGCACCATCACGCGGCGATCTCTTTGGAACTCTTACGCCGCAATCCCCTGCTGATGCGTATCTTCCAAGAACGCTACACCGATTGAGGAGCAAACAGCATGGCTACGCGCACCAATATCCGCTCCATCGCCACTGATAAAGAGTGGAACGACTGGCACTGGCAGCTGCGGACCCGGATCACGGATCTGCGGACGCTGGCCAAATACATCAAACTACAGCCGGAGGAAGAAGCCGTAGCCAAGTCCCAGGGCTTTTCCTTCCGCATGGCGATCACGCCCTATTACCTGTCTCTAATCGACCACAAAAATCCCCTGGATCCCGTGCGCCTGCAGGCGATACCCCGCATCGCGGAAAGCCACATCACCGACGTGGAGATGCCCGACCCGCTGCACGAAGATGCCGACGCGCCCGTACCCGGGATGACGCACCGTTATCCGGACCGCGTGTTGCTCCTGCTCACTGACCAATGCTCCATGTATTGCCGCCATTGCACGCGCCGCCGCAAAGCCGGGGAACACGACGCCCCTATGCCACAGGAAAACGTGGACAAGGCCATCCAGTATATCAGCGAGCACAAGGAAGTACGCGATGTCATCCTCAGCGGTGGAGATCCCCTCACCCTGGGCGATGCCCGCCTGGACGAAGTTTTGGGCAGATTAGCCCGTATCTCTCATGTCGATATCGTGCGCATCGGCACCCGCATGCCCGTGGTCCTGCCTCAAAGGATCACCGACGGGCTGATCAAAGTACTGAAAAAGTACAAGTTCGTGTGGCTCAATACTCATTTCAACCACCCTCACGAGATCACGCCGGAATCCTGCGCCGGCCTGGCAAAACTCGCAGAGGCGGGCGTGGTGCTGGGCAATCAGTCCGTGCTGCTCAAAGGCGTCAACGACAACGCCGATGTCATGAAACAACTGGTGCACGGCCTGGTGCGCAACCGCGTGCGGCCCTACTATATCTATCAATGCGACCTTTCGGAAGGGATCTCCCATTTCCGCACTCCCGTCTCCAAAGGCATCGAGATCATCGAATCCCTGCGTGGCCATACCTCTGGGCTCTGCGTGCCAACCTTCGTGGTGGACGCTCCCGGCGGCGGCGGCAAGATCCCCGTCATGCCCACCTACCTGATCTCACAGATGCCGGGACGCATTATCCTGCGTAATTACGAAGGATTCATCGCTGCCTACACCGAACCGGAGTTTGTAAAAACCGATGATAAGAAATACCAGTCACTCTGCCCGCCGGAACGCAAGTCCACGGAGGGTGTGATGGCGCTTCTGCGCGGTTCACAAACAGCCCTCGGACCCGCTGACACCCGGCGCAACAACCGCCGTAGGAAAAAGTAGGATCGCAGGAGGACCGTGACGCGCGACGCGGCTGGCGACGCTTTTGACTGGATCCTGGACGAGGAGCTCAAAGTGACCGCTATTGCCGGAATCTGCAAGAACGCTGGCAAGACCACGCTGCTCAACCATCTGCTGAGCCTGCTGCCGGAATTCCGCCTCGGCGTATTCAGCACCGGTATCGACGGCGAGGAGACCGACAGCGTCTTTCGGATCCCCAAACCCCGTGTCCGCCTGGCAAAGGGCACTCTCTTCTGCTGCGATACTGCGAATTTGGACCAATACGGTTCTGCTGTTACCGTAGTGGAGAGATTAACCGGCAGCGACGTCCTGCGGCCTTTGTGGCTGGTCCGGGCCGAACTTCCGCTGGCTGCTGAGATCACGGGTCCAGCCTCTGTAAACTCGCAGACCGGGGTTTTGGACAGACTCTTTGCCTGCGGCACCGACAAGGCGCTCATCGACGGCTCGCTCGACCGCAAGTCCGTGGTTCTTTCTCCCGCTGTGGATGCCGTCGTGATACTGCTCGGAGCAAGTTATGGCAGTTTATCCTCGATCAGCCTGGAGCTGCGCCGCCTGCAGCTGTTGAACCAACTGCCAGTGGCAGATCTTGACCGCTCAAATCCGATGTATGATAATCTGCTTTCCGCGCAGACAATCTGGCTGCAGGATCAGAATGAATGGCGGGACACCCATATCTCATCCCTGCTGGGACAGACCGACACGATCAAGCGGCTGCTGGAGCCTGGAGTCCAAGCTTTGTATATTCCCGGCTCCCTTACCGACGCTGTCGCGGCCAAACTCCACGCTCCATTGCGCGAAGCCGGGATCAGATTGCTGTTCCGGCATCCAGATTGCCTTAAACTCACGCAGCCCAAGCTGGAACGGCTATTACAGGATATCACCTGCACTGCATTGATCCCCTTTGGTATCCGGTCTTTCGTGTTAAACTCCCGCGGTGTGGGAGCTCCGGACCAGGACGCCAGCGAATTCCGGGCCCGTCTGCGGCGCGAGTTTCCCCATCTGAATCTGCCCGACATCCGGGAGTTGGCGTCATGAACGACCGCGATCAGATCACCAACGTCTCAGTCAACCTTGGCCTGCTTTGCAACATCGTGCTTTCCGTGCTCAAGACCGCCGTCGGCATCCTCGGCCACTCACAGGCGCTATTGGCCGACGGCATCAACTCCACGTCCGATGTCGTCTACTATGTGGCGGTCAAAATCTTCATGCACCACGCCGCCAAGCCCGCCGACCAGGAACATCCATATGGACACCGTCAACTGGAAAGCATTTCCGCCATTGTGGTCGGCGCTTTTATCCTGACCACGGGCATCGCCATTTTCTGGGAATCGATAAACAAGGTGTTCGACCTCGCCCGCGACCTGTCCGAATTCCGCAATTCCCCTCTGACGGTGCTGTTCATCGCCGTGGGCACCTTGATCCTGAAGATCTATCTGCATGTCTATACCAAGCGCAACTACCACCAGACCAAGAATCCCACCCTGCGCGCCCTCGCCAATGACCACTTCAACGACATCCTTGCCGCTTCGGCAGTGATCTTCGGCGTCGCCATGGCCCGCCTGGGATATGTCTGGATGGATCCCGCCGCCGGGGCGATCGTGGCTGTGTTCATCGTCAAGACCGGTGTGTCCATCATCCTGGAATCCTCCGGCGAATTGATGGACCGTGTGCCGGACGACGACTTCCGCCGCGAGGTCCGCGATCTGGCCCTCACGGTCCCGGGAGTGCTGGCGGTGGGCGATCTGGGTGTGCATCGCTTCGGACCATACTACACGATCGACATGACGATCTGCGTGGACGGCGGAATCAGCGTCAACGAGGGCAACCGCCTCGCCCACCAAGTGGAGGACAAGCTGCTGGATAACTTCCGTGGCGGACTGCGCAAGGTCCTCATCCACTACCACGCCATGCAGGAACGATGAATCCGGGCCGTGTCACCCTGATCAGCCTCTGCGCCTTGTGCCTTCTGAGTTTTACACTACTAGGCTTCTTTTACCACGGACCACACTCCAACACTCTCCATTCCTATAACGCCAGTCAGGAAGATTGGATCGTCGAGATCATCCCTCCCGGGGGCAGCATCTTTGCCGCCTTGGAAAAACAGGGCCTCCCACCGGAGCGTATCGGCCTGTTCTCATATTACTTCGGCAACTTCGTGGATGTGACTACCATCCAACCCGGAGACACGCTCAAACTGCTGCTCAATTCCGCCGGCGACAACATCCGCCAATTGGAATTCGTGCAGGAACCCACCACACGGCATCAGTTCACCGCGCAGGGCGATTCTTTGGCCTACAAACTGGTGAGCCTGCCGGTACAGATCCGGGAACGCTTATTGCGTGGCAGCCTGCAAGGCACGCTGGACGCCTCGCTGCTGGCGCTGGGACTGGATCCCACGGCCAAACAGCAGATCAACAACGGGTTGGAGACGGA
>CAYXEF010000001.1:51616-86923 GCA_964463825.1 uncultured Candidatus Cloacimonadota bacterium
TATCCGCTGGCTTCCATCCATGTGGTCTCGGCCTTCGGCAACAGGATCGATCCCTACCACCGCGGCTGGGCTTTCCATCAGGGCGTGGACTACCGCGCACGACACGGCACCCCGGTCTATGCCGTGGCCAACGGCACGGTCGTCGGCGCCGGCTACAACGGCGGCTGGGGCAACGAGATCAAGATCCGCCACGCTAGCGGTTTGATCACGCAATACGCGCACCTGAGCAGCATGAACGTGCGCCGGGGACAAAGCGTGGGCAAGGGTCAGATCATCGGCCGGGTGGGCAGCACCGGACGCAGCACCGGAGCGCATCTGCATTTTGGACTGATCAGCGGCAAGGGCTATATCAATCCCGGCAATCTGAAGATGGTGGGCGCCGAAAAGCTGGACGGCAAGCGGATGCAGGAGTTTAAACTCCAGATGCAGGCGATCCGCGCGCGCCTGGCGGCTCAGCAACCCACAACCTGAATCCGGAAAACCCTCTTTCAGACAGCGCCTGCGTTTAATTGCCCAGCTTGATCATCTGCTGGTTGGAGGGCAGATCGTAGAAATCCCGGCGGTTATCAATGATGCTCACCTGTTGCCACTGGCCGCGGTACCATTCGTTCAGGTGCTTTTGCTGCACGTCCTCGCGGGCGGCCTGCATGAGCCGCGACTTCTCCTTATCCCAGATCGCCAGGTCCGGTTTGACATGGCGGTCCACCCGGGCGATGAACCAGCGCATCTGTTCGCTGATCAGCGGTGTGAAGGAGCCTTCCGGAGTGGAAAAGAGCGCTTCCTCCAAAGCGGCCTGTTTGCCGATGCTGGTGATGTTGTCGCCCTTTTTGTGATCCTTTAGCTCCACCACCAGCAGGCTGTCCTTGTCCGCGGTGGGCAGATATTCTTCCTGCAGCAGCGTGCTGACGAAGTTTTGCACATATTGGTTCATATAAAAACCGCGTTTGGATCGGGTGGCGGAATTCTGGATGTTTTGCTGTTCATCCTCGAAGGGCGTGTAATAGACTGGCAATTCGGCTGATACGGCACAGACGAAGATGTCGCCGGAAGCGCTATAAAGGATGTCCGCGACACTGCCCACGGGATTTTCAAAGGCGAAGCGGATCAGGCCAGCCTCGCGGCCGATATTGCGGATGAAGCTATCTTTGTCCTGAAAGACGGGAGTTTCCTCAAGCGTGAATCCCAAAGCCGCAGCCGCGGCGGGGAGCCCTTCGGTTTTTGCCTTGTCATACAGCTGCTGGCTGTCGCTCTTCATTTTCTGCACGGTCTGCGCGCCGGGCTCGACGCGTATCAAAATGTGCCGTGCGGAGACTTCTTCGCCGGCCTCGGTCGTGCGCCGGTCCATGGTCTGGATGATATGCCAGCCGAATTGCGAGAGGACCGGTTCGGCGAGCTGTCCGTTGGGAGTGGCGAAAGCCGCGTCCTCAAAGGGTTTGACCATGCGGCCCCGGCCAAACCAACCCAGATCACCGCCGTTCTGCGCGGAGCCGGGATCCTGGGATTCCGCGCGGGCCAGAGAGTCGAAATCCGCGCCCGTCAAAAGATCCTGATACATTTGCCAGACGCGTTCGCGCACTGCCAGAGTGTCGGCGGCCGTGGCGACCTTGGCAAACTTGACATAGTGGAGCCGGCGGCAGTTGTCCTTACGGTATTCCTCTTTGCGCCCGTCATAATACATCCGGGCTTCCTGTTCGTTGGCGCTGATGGTGGTCAGTTTGTTGGCGTCAAAGAAGATGATCTGGGCGTCGAGCCTTTCCTGGTCTTGCATCCAGGCCTGGCGCACGCTGTCTTCGTCGGCGTCCACTTCGTTTCTGACGGTCTTGAGCAATTTGCTATACTGATACATGGCCCGTACTTCATCCAGCACTGCCTGGCGGAATTCCGTCGCCTCAGCCAGGGCTTTGTTGTATTTCGTCTGGTCAAATCTGCCGTTGGTATAAAAATCCTTGATCTCCTTCACCGCAGCCGGGGGGTTCTGTTTGGCTTCGTTGAGCAATTCCTGATTCGTGATCTTTATCTTGCCGGCTTTGATGGCCTTGTCGTAGATGTAGCGGCCCACCAGTTCTTCCCAGCAGCGGTCGTTGTATTTGGCTTTGTCCTCGTCCGTGAGGGGCGTGCCCTGCTGTTTGGTGTAATAGTCATAGTAGCCTATGAGGATCTTTTCGTATTCGGCATAGGTATAGGTCTTGTCGTCGATCTTGCCGACCACGGCCTTGGGATCGGGCTTCTCGGCCCACAACAGCGTCGTGGCCAGGATCAGTATCAACCAAAATCGGTTCATGGTTGCTCCCTTGATTGGGTTGGATTCATTTTCATTACGCGCGTATGGCGCTCATCCCCCAAAAAAAGAAAGTGGGCAAAACGTCAATACAAAATTCTGCCCCCGCGCCTGGCTGGCCCGCAACTTGGCCAGTTCCCGCCGAGTTCCTGCCGGTTGGGCGGGAAGCCGGCGGGAAGACGCCAGGAAGCAGACAAGCCAGGCTCCAGGGACAAAAAAGGGAGCGGCCACGTGGGTCGCTCCCATGATTATCAATGAGCCAGAGGCCCGGGTTGTTATCTATTTGGCCAGGAGCATCTTGCGGGTGACGGTCTGGCCGTCGTTATCCAGGCGGTAGAAATAAACACCGCTGGAGACCGCGTTGCCGTTGTCGTCCTTGCCGTTCCAAACCACGCTGTAGTTGCCGGCTTCCATCACACTGCTGACCAGAGTGCGGATGACCTGGCCCTTGAGGTTGTAGACCTTGAGGCTGGCAGCGCCGGATTTGGGGACGCTGTAGCTGATGGTGGTTTCCGGATTGAAGGGGTTGGGATAGTTGGAGGCAGCCAGTTTCAGCGCCGGGATGCTGTCGTCATCGTTGTCGGAGTAGTACTGCACGATGGCGCGGAGCATGATCTCGCCGGAGGTGACGGGCTCCCAGGTCGTGGTCAGGCGTTGGTAGCTGAAGCCGTTGGAGGAAGTGTCCAGACCGATGGCGCAGGCGTTGGTGGTTTCCAGTATGCCGATGTAGAATTGGCCGTCGGCGACGTTGATGTCGGCGGGCAGGGCGATCCAGTTCCAGCCTTCGACCACTGAGGCGGCGGGATACTGATACTGGGCCAGCTGGGTGCCGGGCATGCCATTGGCGCCGTCGTTGTCGAAGACGCGGATGATGATGCCGGCTGTGCCCACGGTGTGGACATAGACCTTGGCATACTTGACGGTCACGGCACCGCTGTAGGTGTGTTTGACCGCCATCTGGCGCGTGGAGCCGACGTTGAAGCCCTGCTCGGAAGTGCCGTCGTCGTGGGAGAGTTCAGCATGCATATCCGGCATGACGAAGGCGGTGGTGGTGTTGGAAGCGCCTGATTCGTTGGTTCCGTACATGGCGGTCAGGTAATAGGTGTGGATGCCGCCGGGAACATTCTGGTCCGTATAGGTGAGCAGATTGCCGGCGATGAGGTCGATCTGCTGGTTGTCGCGGAAGACCTTGTAGTTGGTGACGTCGCGGTCGATGCGGATGCCGCTTTCCGCCAGAGGCAGATCACTGACGGGCTGCACATTAGTGGGCAGCTGGGTGATCTCATACTCGCGGCCGGTGGCGTCCTCGACGTAGATGCGGATATTCCAGTTGTAGGTCAGTGTGGCGCCCAAGGCGGACAGGGTGGTCCAGGCATTGTTCCAGCGGATCATATTGCCGTATCCTTCGACCTGGGGACCGGCGTCGCAACCGGCGGGATAGCCTCCCGTGGCGTTGCAGCGGTATCCTGCCCAGACATAGGTTTGTGAGGGAATGGTGAAGGGTGTGGTGAGGATGATCTCGTTCCATTGGTCGGCTGTGGGTGTAACTGCCTGTTCGTAAGCCAGGGTGCCGGTGGCTCCGGTCCAGAGGCGCAGGGTGTAAGTGCAGAGAGTGGTGGGTTCGGCGGGGAAGAAACGGATCTTGGTGATGTTCATGCCGACCCAGGGGCTGATGCCATGCTCGCCGGTGGGATCCCATTTGGCGGCCACGTCAAAGTCGGCGACGCCATTGGTGCCGATGGAGTTTCCGGCGTTTTCACCGTCATAGTTGAGCCAGCCGGGTTCTCCGCCGCCGCCCGAACCGGGTGCCAGCCAGTTGAGGGTGACGTTGTTGCCGGCGACTGTGGAGGTCAGGTTTTCCGGCGGGGCGATGAAGATGTCGTTGTAGATCTTGACATCGTCGATCATGATGCCGATCCCGTTGGGGGTGTCAGCGTCGGATTTGAAGTACCAGCGCAATTGGATGGTCTGGCCGGCGTAGTCAGAAATGAATCCGTCCAAAGAATAAGCCGCGACCATGGAGATCCAGGTGTCCGGAGCGTCCGAATAGACATAGTTGGTGCCGGTGGAGCTGCCATAGGGGTTGCTCATGGCATACCAGGTGACACCGTTGTTGGGCGATATTTCCCAGCCGAAGTAATCGACTTCCGGGAAGGTGTTGGGATCGGTAAAGCCGCCCTGGATCATGAAGTCGGCCCGGATGTCGCCGGAGTTGGGCAATTGGATGGGAGGGCTTACCAGGTAGTTCATCATGTTGATGTTGTAGGAGCCCTGGGCGTTTTGGCAGCGCATGATGTGGGTGGGTGAGGGTGCGGCCGCGTCGGTGGCGATGTGCCAGATGTCGCCGCCCAACGGAACCAGGCTGGACCAGGTCATCTGGCCGTCGTCCACGCCGTTGTTGGTGTAGCCGCCGAACGCGATGTCATCGACCATCACGCCAAACATGGCGGGGGCGTCACCGGTGCTGTAGGCCGGATCCGAGGCAAAAGCAAAACGGATCTTGACGCTCTGACCGACATAGGCGCTGAGGCTGAAAGTGGCGTTGGTCCAAGCCAGTTGGACGCCGCCCCAGCCGGGGATGTTCGGCCCTTCGCCATGCTCGAAACCGAAGGCGTAGGAAGAGGTCATGTTGTAGGCGGGAGTGCCGGTGATCGGAGTCCAGGTGGTGCCGCCGTCGGTGGAGACGCGGACGTTGCAGGCGTCCCAGCCGTTATAGGGGGCGGTGGCGCCGGAGGGATCCTCCAGGTTGTGCCGGATCTTGAAAGTGAGGGTGGCGTTGCCCGCGGTCAGGGTCTGGGCGGGAGTGTCCAGGACCAGGTACTGGTGGTCGTAGTAACCGCCGATGTTGGCTCCCTGCGCCAGATCGGGGTCGCCCATCCACCAGACGTTGCCTTGGGCGTCGTTGTTGTTGTAGACGTGCCAGTTGTTGGGTGACTGGGCACCGTCGTAGTGCGTCCAGCCCGTGGCGCCGCTTTCAAAGTCTTCCTGCCAGGCCACGACTTCATAACGGCCGTTGGCAAACATGGCGGTGACCAGCGTCAGAGCCAGAAGTATTAACCATCTAGTTTTCATTGATCCTCCTTAGGAATCAAGGGATTATAGTCTATCGAATCTACATGTTCCGCTTCCCGGATTTTGTCAATCACTTTTTGGGCTCTCAAGTGTATTGCAGCCGGTAGAGGTCGTAGTAGAGCCCCTGTTTGGCGATGAGCCCGTTATGTGTGCCCTCTTCCACGATCTCACCTTTGTGCAGGACGATGATGCGGTCGGCGTGCTGGATCGTGGAAAGGCGGTGGGCGATGATGATGGAACTTCTGTTTTGGATCAGTTTGCCCAACGCGTCCTGGATCAGGATCTCGGTCTCGGTGTCAATATTGGAGGTTGCCTCGTCCAGGATGAAGATGGAGGGATCGTAGGCCAGCACCCGCGCAAAGGCGATCAGCTGCCGCTGTCCGGTGGAGAGCGTGGCGCCGCGTTCCATCACGGGTTCCTGATAGCCCTCCGGGAGTTGCGAGATGAATCTGTCCGCATTCACGTACTTGGCCACCTGGACGATCTGCTCATCGCTGAGATCGGCGTTATTGAGGGCGATGTTTTCCTTGATGTTGCCGCTGAAGATGAAGACATCCTGTTGCACGATGCCGATGTTGGCGCGGATATCCTGTAGGGCGTATTGATGCAAGTGTTTGCCGTCCAGCAGGATATTGCCCCTTTGGAAGGGATACATGCCCAGGATCAGGTTGACGATCGAGGTCTTGCCGCTGCCCGTATGGCCGACCAGCGCGATCTTTTCTCCCGCTCTGATGCGGAAACTGATGTCCTTGAGCACCCACTCGCCCGGATTGTAAGCCAGCCACACATGGTCAAACTCGATCTCGCCCTGCAGTTTGAGGCCCCGGTAGACTTCGTCGCGATAGTCCTCGGGCGTCTGGTCCATGAGGTCGAAGATGCGCTCCGCCCCGGCCAATGCGCCTTGCAGAACGTTGAACTTTTCGGCAAAGTCGTTGATCGGCTCGAACAGCTTGGAAATATACTGCGTGAAGGCCATGAGCAGGCCGATGGTGATGGCGTTGCGCAGGATCTGTCCGCCGCCGTACCAGATGATGAAGGCCACTGCGATCTGGGAACTGACATGGATGATCGGCCGGAAAAAGGCAAAGAGTTTCAATTGCTTGATCGAGGTCGCGAAGTACTGCTGGTTGATGTCTGAAAACTCTTTCCGCTTGTGAAAATACTGATTGAAGAGCTGGATGATCTTCTGACCGCTGATGTGCTCCGCCAGCGTGGCGTTCAGCGCGGCCAGATATTTGCGCACCTCGCGGTAGATCACCCGCGTGCGGCGGCGGTATTCCCGGATCACCAGGATCACGCCGGGCAGGATGATGAAGCTGATGAGCGCCAGTTGCCAGTTCAAGGCCAGCATCAGCACCACGATCGCCACAATGAGGATTACGTCCTGCACCAGGGTGATGACCCCGGAAGCCAGCATCTCGTCGATGGCGCGGATATCGTTGGTCACCCGCGTCACCAAGCGCCCCACCGGATTCTGGTCGAAGTAGCGCACCGGCATTTTTTGCAGGTGGGCGAATACATCGTGGCGCAGGTCGTTCATCGCCTTTTGCGAGAAGGTGGTGGTAATCACACTCTGCGAATATCCGGCCACCAGACGCAGGATGCTGATCGCCAGCCAGGCCAGAGCCAGGTAGATCAGATTGTGGGCCGCCTCGGAGCGCGCGTTCAGCCGCTCGGGACCCGGGATGCGGTTCAGGGATTCGCGCAGGACCCCGATCTTGCCACCCCCGATCCGGAACCAGCCCCGCAGGCCGTCCGGCGTGGCGCGGGGAGCCGGATTTTCCTTAAGATACCTGCTCAGAATGGCGACGTTATCCTGCCGGTCCTCGATCAGAAAGACCTTCCCCTCGCTCAGGATCTGATTATCCTGCAGAAGTTTGACCTCCCCGCGATCCATGCGGTTGAGTTGGCTGGCGGCCAGGATGATGAAGTGCCGCCCCCCGTGCGTATATTTGCGGAGCTTGAGCAGCGCGTATTTATCGAGCAAAGCGTCCGCATCGGCTTCCTTATCAAAGATCGCGATATTCTTGTCCGAAACGATGTAATCATCGATGGCGCTGCGCTGGATCAGGGGTTGGACAAGTTCGGCCACTGCCACCAGCATCAGGATGAGGAAGGAGATGATCACCCATTTCAGGTAGGGCTTGAGATATTTGAGCATGCGCCCGTAGAGGCGCTTGTCGTAAATCCTGCCTTTGAGGTCGTCTTCCGTAAAGCCGCCCCGGCCGTGTCCACCGCCACCGCCCATCATCATAACTCCTCCCCTTCGATGCGGGCGCGGATGCGCTGTTTTTCGTACAGGGCGTGATACAGGCCGCCACGGGCCAAAAGTTCCTCGTGGCTGCCGCTTTCGCGGATCAGGCCGTCGCCCAGGACGATGATGCGGTCGGCGTGTTGGATAGAGGAGATGCGGTGGGCGATGATCAGGGTGGTCATGCCGCGTCGGATCTCGATCAGGCGTTCCAGGATAAAGCGTTCGGTTTTGGTGTCCACGCTGGCCAGCGCGTCGTCCAGGATCAGGATGCGGGGTTTGGTCAGCAGCGCGCGGGCGATCGCCACGCGTTGCTTCTGCCCGCCGGAGAGAGTGATGCCGCGCTCGCCCACCAGGGTGTCAAACTTGTGCTCAAACTCCATGATCTCATCATACACCTGCGCGACCCGCGCGGCTTCATACACCTCTTCGATGGGCGTGTCCGGATTGCCCAGGCGGATATTACCCGCGATGGTGTCCGAAAAGAGGAAGATGTCCTGGGGTACGAGCACCATGTCGCGCCTCAGGATGCTGAGCGGGATCGTATGTACAGGATGCCCGTCGATGCTGATGCTGCCGGGCGGGGCGTCGTAGATGCGCACCAGAAGCTCGATCAGGGTGGTCTTGCCGCAACCGGTGGGCCCGACGATGGCCAGGGTCTGGCCGGCTTCGCAACTGGTGCTGATACCCTCAAACACCCAGGGCAGGTGATCCGCATAGCGGAATCTGAGCTCGCGGATCGCTATCCTCCCCGCAAGTGAAGTGATAGCAGGGTCGGCACTTGCGTCATCGATCTCGGGTTGGATGGCAAAGATCTCGTTGAGCCGCTTAAGTGAGGCTGTGCCACGCTGATACATGTCCACGATCCAGCCGATGGCGATCATCGGCCAGATCAGCATGCCCAGATACTGGAAGAAAGCCACGAACTCCCCGATGCTGATCTCGCCCCGGATGGTGGCGCGCCCGCCGAAAAGCAGGGTGATGATCATGGAGATGCTGATCACGAAACCCATAAAGGGATGGAAGATGCCGGCGATCTTGGCCATCGAGATGTTCTGTTTAACATAATCCAGCGAGACCTCGTCCACCTTGCCCAATTCCGGAGATTCCTGGCCGAAGGCCTTGACCACGCGGATACCGGATATGCTTTCCTGGATCTTGCCGCTCAAACTGGCAAAAGCGCCCTGCACCCGGGCAAAACTCTTGTGCATGCGCTTGCCGAAATAGGAAATCGTCAGCGTCAATATCGGCATCGGCAATACCGCCAGCCCGGTCAGACGCCAATTGATGGCGCCCATGAAACTGAAGGAGGCGATCGTCATCAACACGATGTCCATAGCCGCGATCAGCCCCATCCCCAGGAGCATGCGCACGGCATTGAGGTCGTTGGTGGCGTAGGCCATCAGGTCGCCGGTCTGGCTCCGGTTGAAAAAGTTCTGCGACAGCCGCAGCAAGTGATTGTAAAAGTCCTGCCGCAGATACCGCTCGATCAGGTGGCTGTTGCCGATGATCAGCACCCGCCAGAAATACCGCAGCACCATCACCGCCACCGCCAGGCCCAGAATGATCAAACCCACCCGGACTAGGCCGGCGGAATCGATCGTGCGGTTTTGGATGCTGTCGATGGCCCGCTGCATCACCCGCGGCATGATGAGTTGCACCACATCAACCAGTATCAACATCACAATGCCGCCCGCGATCTTGCCATAACTCTTTTTCAAGTAAGGAACTATGGCGTCAAATGTGCGCATGCGGTCTCCCTCTTATGATTTTATCAACGCAGAACAGAAAGTCCCGTCGACTAACGCCAGAACCGGACCTCTGCCATCCGTTGATAAAACCGTTCTTAATAGGCGTCAAATTTTGGCGGCGGTGCTTTTTGTCAATCAAAACATCATCTACCGGGCCGGAATTCGCGCTTGCTCCAGCTTCTTAATCAAGTCTTAATCAAGCCTTAATCAAGCGTTAACAATTAAGGCTTGATTAAGGCTTGATTAAGACTTGATTAACGCCTTGCCGCCAGGAACGGGTAACTATTTGACCAGGCTGAACTTACGAATCAAGCTACGGCCTTCGTACTCCAAGCGCAGGAGGTACACACCGGAGGCCAGGGGGGCGCCCCTGTCGTCCCGGCCGTCGAAGAGCAATTCGTTGCCGCCGTTGTAGTTATCGTCATCCAACAAGCGCCGGACCAGCTGGCCTTTGAGGTTGTAGACGCCCAGGCGGGTCGCTCCCTTGCCCGGCAGGGTCAGGCGCAGAGTCGCCTCGCCGCGGAAGGGATTGGGCGAGACGCTCAGCTGGGGTTGCGGCGCGGGGAGCAGCGCGTCCGAGAGAGACACATCCGAGAGTAATTCAGAGATGATGGCCTGCAGGAATCCGCGCACGCCGGCGGCCTGCATAAAGTAAAGCGGAAAGCCGCTGAGGATGAAGTCCGCGCCGACATCGGGATCATGCCAGCGGTAGACGGCGCAATTGCCGTTGCCTTGGCCGCTCCCGCCCATGACAGCCGTGTAGAGGGTTTGCGGCGCACCGCCAAAAGTGTAGATGTAGGGCAGCATGCCGTTCCAGGTGCCGATCAGTTTGAGTGGATCGACCTCCAGAGCAGGATATTCGGTGCTCTGGGCGCCAAGCAGGCAGGCGGTGTTGTCGTAAAAGAGATTGAGATTGCCGCCGAAGCGTTGCAGGAAAGCCGGGGTCAGGACAGCGGGGGTTTTCCAGCCGGAGACGATGACCCTGCCTCCGCCCAAGAGATAGCCGCCCAGGGTGTTGAGATCGTCTTGCAGCAGGTTTTGGGAAAAGTCGTCTGCGTGCCAGAACACCACCCGGTATTGGCCCAACTGATCCAGTCCCGGCAGTCCCTGGCTGGCGCAATCCCATTGTGTGTATACTATGGGGGTCAGGGCGGCGTCATAAAAAACATCGACCATGGAATCGTTGGGATTGATATTGGCGCCGTTGCCGTCACGGGTTTCGTCCACGACCAGCAGGTCGTTGGCGAAGCTGAAGGCCACCGGGGTGGCGGACATCAGGTTGGACATCCGGCTTGACCAGCCGCCGGCGTCAATGGCGGCGACGGCATATTCGTAGGTCACGCCGTTTTGCACGGTCAGATCGGTGTAAGACAATCCGTCCAGCGGTTCCGGCGTCAGTAACTGCCATTCCGGAGCTCCGCCCGCCAGGCGGCGGTAAACCTGGTATTGCAGGGCCGGTTCGCCTAAAAACTGTTCCCAGGACAGCAAAACCACGTTATTTGAGGGCAGACATTCTGCCAGGACGGGCAGCTGCTCGGTGATGCCGCGCAGCAGGGTCCAGTTGTTGTGATTGGGCGAGAGAACCGCGCTGCCGGTGAGAGCGGTGCCGAAACTGCTACAAACTCCGTTGGGTTGCGCAAAGACCAGCAGGGAATCGCTGTCGGCTCCGTCCGTTAACCTGAAAGGCACTTCGATGTGGAACTGAGTGGCCGTGTTGGATGTGGTGCGGGCGATGATCTTGAGCGGCAGGTCGGAGGCCGGGTTGTTCCAAACGCTGTATTGCAGGGAGGGAATGCCGGAGCCATAGATCCATTGCTGGAAAAACTGTGTGAGATCCTGTCCGCTGATGCTCTCCGCCAGGGCTTCGAACTCCGCGGTGACGACATTGCCGTGGCAATAGGTGCTGAACCAGTCCTGCAGAAGCTGGAAGAAAGCCGTATCACCGATCTTGAGGCGCAGCATGTGCAGCACCGAGGCGGCTTTTTCGTATGAGGGCGGGGCAAAATAGTTGTTGAAGCTGGGGTCGTAGATGGTGTGGGGATTGGAGGGATTTTCCCAGCTCAGGTAGTATTGGTGGTAGCTGCTGGCCACGTAAGCGACCGCTGAGGCCCAGCCCAGCATTTTGTCGGTCCAGAGGTGCTCGGAGTAGGTGGCAAAGCCCTCGGAGAGCCAGACATCCGCGAAGGTCAAGAACGAAACCGCATTTCCGTACCATTGATGCGCCAATTCGTGCGCGATGACCAGTTCATAGGCGCCGGTGCCGGTGATGATGTAATTGCCCAGGGTGGTCATGGTCTGGTGCTCCATGGCGCCGTAGGTGCTCATGCTGACCGCTGCCTGGCCGTATTTCTCAAAGGGATAGGGGCCGAAGATCTGGTTGAAGTAGCCGATCATGTCCGGAAGATGGGCGAAGTCCACCAGGGCGTTGTTGTATTGGTTCTGCATCACAAAACTCTGGATGGGTAAGTCTCCCGCGCTTTGGTTGATCTCAACATAAGGCCCCGCGGTGATGCAGGCCAGATAAGTGGTCATGGGGTGTTGGCCGATCCAATGCGTGGTATTGGTGCCGTCGCCATTGTCCACGATGCTGGTCCTGATGCCGTTTGCGGCAACTTTCCAGTCGCTGCGCAGGGTGATATGCAAATCCACGATGGCCTTGTCCCAGGGATGGTCGTAACAGGGCCACCAGTAGCGCGCTGCGTCGGGATCGGAGATCGTGAAGACGGTATTGGCGCTGAAGATCATGCCGATGTTGTAGGGGGCGCCGGAGAGCTGGGGCACACCGGAATAAAACACCTGGGTGGTGAAGCTCTGGCCGGCTGGAATGTTCAGGCTGATGTTGATGATGCCGCCGGTATGGGTGTAGTTGGCCGGGGAGCCGTTGACCAGGACGCTGCTGACACTGAGGCCGATCAGATTGTAGGGCAGCGTGGTGAGATGCTCCTCCGCCATCACCGTGGCCAGGACATTGCCGTTGATCTGGTGGGTCTGATGGTTGATCGAGAGCGTGATCTCGTATTTCTGTACATCGAAGCCGGTAAGCGAATCCGCGCGGCTCTCGCCCATACTGCGGCCCCAACCGCCAAAAGGTTTCCTGGCCTGGCTCAGGCTGGCAGCCAGGCTCAGACAAAGGCTCAAAGCCACAAGTATCAAAGTCAGTCTTCTATTCATAATCCCGCTCCTGCAGGGGGTTTTGTTGTAAGCATCTTGCAATTACTTTTCCATAGTCTGGGATTTTTCCCCGGGATGGCGGGCTGAAAAAAAAACTTTACGAAAAGCGGCTGGTTGCGGAAGTGGTCGTCAACTCTCAAAGGGAGGAAATATGCACAGATTTTCCAGCCGCCTGATATGCTGCCTGCTGCTGCTTGCCGCCTGGAGCGGCTTGTTTGCCGCGGGCGAGACTATATATGAGATCCGGGTGCTGGGATCCGACAGCGTTTCCCCGGCTCTGATCAGCTCCGCCCTGAGTTTGCGGATCGGGGACCAACTTGACCCCGAAGCGGTGGCGAAGTCCATCCGGCAACTCTATAAGATGGGTATGTTTTCGGACATCCGGATCTCGAGCGAGCCTTACGGTAGCGGCGTCAACCTGATCGTTCAGGTGAGTGAAAACCCGGTTTTGGCCTACATCGAATATGAAGGGATGAAGGCTGTGCGCAAAGAACGGTTGGACGAACTGGTGACGGTTAAGGCGGGCAGCTTCTGGAGCGAGGCGCAACGCCAGCAAGTGATCCGGAAACTTACCGACGAGTATCGCAGCCGGGGCTTTGCCAACGCCAAAATCTCGGTGACCGAGACTCCTCTCGATGACGGCAAGGTGCAGGTGAGGGTTCTGGTGTCGGAGGGGGCCCGCATGGCGATCCGCAGCGTCACATTCGTGGGCAACGACAGTTTTCCGGATCAGGTGCTGCTGAAGCGGATGAAGACCAAACCTGCGAACCTGTTGCGTTCCGGACGCTTCGAACAGGCGAAGTTCGATGCCGATCTGGTGGCCTTGTCAGCTTTCTACAAAAAGCACGGTTATATCGATGTCCGCGTGGGTCCCTACGAACTGAAGCAAACGGGCGAGCGTGGCCTGGATCTGGTGATCCAGGTGAACGAAGGCAGGGTCTTCCGTCTGGGTGCGATCGAGGTATTGGGCAACGCGAATTTCACCACGCAGACGATCCGGGAACTCTTTACCCTCAAGCCGGGCGAGGTTTTCGACGCGGAGAAATTCGGGCAGCAGCTGGATACTGTCTACTCGCTCTATTATGATGAGGGCTACATCTACACGGATATTGAGGTGGACCAGAGCAAGCAGGAAGATTCGCTGCTGGTACGCCTGGATATCACGGAAGGCGCCCGCGCGCGGATCCGGCAGATCAAGATCACGGGCAACCAACGCACCAAGGACAAGGTGCTGCTGCGAGCCTTGGATCTGGCACCCGGCGATTGGTTCCGCCAATCCCAACTCATCCGCACCCGGAATAACATCTACAACCTGGGCTTTTTCGAACAGGACATCAGGTTCAACTATACCCCCATCAACGCGAGCGGGGACATCGACCTCGAAATCAAGGTCATCGACAAATCATCGGGCATGGCCAACGGCGGCGTCGGCTACAATAGCCAGGACAAGTTCGTGGGCCAACTTTCGATCTCGCAAAACAACCTTTTCGGCAACAACTGGTCCTCCAACCTGAGTTGGGAATTCGGCGGCAGCACCCAAAACTTCGAATTCGGCTTCACCAACCCCAACCTGCTGGATACGGATGTCCTGCTCGGAACCAGCCTCTATTATACCAAAAAGGACTGGAGTTCCTTTTACTACCAGATCTCGACCCGTGGCGGAAGCGTGCGCCTGGGGCAGTATCTGCCCCTGATCGACCGTACCCGGCTGGTGGCTGGCTACTCACTCTACTCCAAGAAATACCGCATCACAAATATGGACAAGATCCTGGAGAACGCGGACGCCAACGCCACCCTAATCGAGCTGGATTCCCTGGATTGGCGCTACACCAGCGCGGTCTCCGCCACGCTGAGCCGCGACACGCGCGACAACATCTTCTTCCCCACCCGCGGCAGCCAGTTTACGCTGTTTTCCGAAGTGGCGGGAGGCCTGTTGGGCGGAGACTTCGACTACTTCAAACAGATCGCGCAGGTCAACTGGTATATGGAGACCTGGCAGAAGATCACGCTGCGCGCGAAGTGGCGCTTCGGCTACATTACGCCTTACGGCGACTCGGACGACGCTCCGCCGGACGAAAAATTCTACCTCGGCGGTACCGGCGTGGACGGCATCCGCGGCTATCCCGACCGCTCCATCGGCCCTGATGGCGGCGGCTCCAGGGAGATCATCTTCAGCGCCGAACTGGGCTATCCCATCGGCAGCGACCAGATCATCGGCATCGGCTTCTTCGACGCCGGCGACAGTTATAACCAAATGCGGGACTTCAACTTCCTGAAACTGAAAAAAGGCGTCGGAGCCGGCATCCGCATCCGTAGCCCTTTCGGCCTCATCGGCTTCGATTACGCCTACAACCTGGAAGAGGGGAACTGGGAACCGCACCTGCAATTCGGCACCACCTTCTGATGCACTACCAACACCTGTTTGGACCGGTCAATTCCCGACGGCTGGGGCTATCCCTCGGTGTCGACCTCGTACCTTATAAGTACTGTCCGCTGAACTGCGTGTACTGCGAGGTGCAGCGCACCACCCACCTTACTCTGAAGCGGCAGGAGTTTTTCCCCTTAGAGGAGATCGCCTCCGAGCTGCTGGATTTTTTAGCAGAGGGTCCGAGGCTGGATTACATCACCTTTTCCGGGGCCGGGGAGCCCACGCTTTACAGCCGGATCGGCGAGATCGTCGCCTTCCTCAAGCAGGATTTTCCCGACTCTAAACTGGCCCTGCTGACCAACGGCGTGCTATTGAACGACCCTTCACTGAGGCGGGAGATTCTGCCCTGCGACCTGATCCTGCCCTCTCTCGATGCCTGCACGCAGGACACCTATGTCCGGATCAACCGCCCGCATCCCGATTTGCTGGTGTCAGATCTGGTGGAGGGCCTGGTGACGCTGCGCTCGGAATACAGGGGCGTCATCTGGCTGGAATTGTTCATCATTGCCGGCGTCAATGACGGAGAGAAGGAACTGGTCTGCCTGACAGAAGCCATCCAGCGGATCCAGCCGGATAAGGTGCAACTCAACTCCTTGGACAGGCCAGGCGCTGAAGCATGGGTACGCCCTGCCGGAACGCGGGCCTTGAACCGGGTCCGGGCGCGTTTGCAGGAAGCCTTAACCATGCCGGTGGAGATCATTGCCAAGGCTCACACCGGTTTTGCTGAACACCCCATCCCAGAGGAGATCCTGGACCGCCTCAAGGCCACTCTGCTGCGCCGGCCTTGCACGGCAGAGGATCTGGCCGTCAGTCTGGGCATGCACATCAATGAGGTCAGCAAATATCTCAGACAGTTGAAAGCTGAGCATCAAGTCCGCGTCCAACGCGAAGCCCGGGGAGTCTTTTACACATGGAACCCATGAACACCGCCATTATCACCGCCGCCGGCTCCGGCCTCCGCATGGGCGGGAGCGTTAAAAAACAGTATTTGCCCCTGGGCGGCATACCCATTCTGGTCCGCACTTTAGGCAGGTTTTTTAACTCCAGAGTCATCGACGATATCATCATGACCGCGCCGGAAGAGGACATCGGCTATTGCGAGGAATTGATCCAAAGCTACTTTGAGGACGCGGACAAGCCTCTGTTGGTGATTCCGGGCGGCATCGAACGCCAGGACAGCATTTTCGGCGCTCTGCAGCGCTGTCCCGACTCCACTCGCCACGTCTTCATCCACGACGCAGTGCGGCCCTTTGTCACCGAGGAAATCCTGGCCGAGCTGTATAAGATCGTCCGGGAAGAGAGAGCGGTGGTGCCTGTCTCCCGGCTCAAGAACACCATCAAGAGTATCCAGGGTGATCACATCCTGCAGACCATCCCCCGGCACAATCTGGTACAGGTATTCACGCCCCAGGTGTTCGCTCTCGATTTGATCCTGGCGGCCTACGAAAAAGCCTACGAGGAAAACTACATCAGCACGGACGATTCCGCTTTGGTGGAGCACTTCGGCGGCAAGGTGCGCTATCTGTTTTGTTCCGATCTGAACCTGAAGATTACCGATGAACTGGATCTCTTTTTCGCCCGCCAACTGGTGGACAACAATCTGGTCTAAGTCAATGGAGTAGTAATATATGCATAAAGCAGCCCTGAAATACAACAACTGCCTGCACGCACTGGCCGGCAGCATCGAGGATTGGAAATTGCGCCTGCCCGTCCCTGGCTTGGGATGTGGCGTCCTGGGGCTGGCCTTACCCCAGGTATCGGTCAATATGGGCCGTTATGCCGCCAAACTGCTCAAGGCTTTGGAGTACCGTGGTTACGACTCCACCGGCGCAGCTTTTCAGGGCGAGGACGACAAGATCGTGTTGCTCAAAGATGTTGGCGCACCCAGCACACTGGTCAAAACGTTGGGCATCGACAAGCAGAGCGGCAAGCTCTTTTGCGGACAGGTGCGTTGGGCCACCTTCGGCGCGGTGGACAAGGTCAACTCCCAACCCCATATCGTGCGCTGCAAACGCCACATCTACGGCGCCCACAACGGCAACGTGACCAACACCCGCGACCTCAAGGCCTGGCTCACCGGCGAAGGCCACACGGTGCTTTCCGACAACGACGGCGAGATGCTGGTGCACAGCGTGGAACACTACTTTGACATCGAACTGGACAAAGCCGGCAATCCCGGCACCGGCGAGGACCGCAAGGCCTGCATGCGCCGCGCCATCATCAGCGCCGCCGGGAGATTGGTAGGCTCCTACGCCGCCGTGGTCGTGGATCCTGTCACCCAGACGCTGTGGGCGATCAAAGCCGGCAGTAGCCTCTATTTCGGCGTCGGGGAATTGGACGGTGAACCCTTTGCTCTGGCTTCTTCAGACCTCACGGCAGTGTTGCGCTTCACCAAACAGCTGGTCAACCTCCGCGAAGGCGAGTTTGTGGAGTTCGATTCCGGCCATTATCAGATCTACGCGCAGCGTGAACTGCGCTTCAAACGCCCCCGCCAGGAAGACGAAGTCTACAGCACCGGACAGCCCGTTCCCACCCAGCCGGTATATTCCAAACTGAGGGCCGAGGATGTGGAACTGGCGCCGGATTTCCAGTACTTCATGGACCAGGAGATCCACGCCCAGGTGGAATCCACCGGCAAACTGGTCAAACTTTTCCAGGGCGGCTCCAACACCGGCAAACGCGTGCTGAGACTCATCGACGCCCTGCAATTGCGGCCGCTATTGACCCAGAGCCTAGAACTCCTGCTCAAGCACGACAAACCTGAACCGCGGCTGGCTCTGTTCAACGAACTGCTGGCCACAGCGGAATATGAGAACTTTTTCGCCCAGGCCCAAGCCTCCTATCACGAGATCTTCGAAGCCGCCATCCAGGAGGACTTTGCACGCAAGTATTTCTTCTCCCAAGATAAAAACACCTTCATCGACCTCATCGGCAGGGAACACGACCTGCGCCGGCTCTTGTTGGCCAAGGCATTCGATTCCCTCTCCGAAGCGGCCAGCGTGGAGGAATTCGAGCAAGCCGTGCAAGACTTTCTGGCCTGCCTGAAGATCACGGTCCAAAACAACCGCATTGCCTACACCATCGCCTGTGGAACGAGTTTTCACGCCACCAAGATCGGCGCCCTCTTCTTCAACGAGATCGCCGGCGTTGAGATCATTCCCATCCTGCCCGGCGATTTCCGCGGCGAATATTCGCATTGCATCAAGGATCACGACCTCATCATCGGTGTCTCCCAATCCGGCGAGACCAAGGACCTGATCGACATCTTCAACGACATCACCAACTCCCAGCTGTTGGTCAGCAAAGTGGTGTTGGTCAACAACCTGAATTCCACACTGGGCCAGGAAAAGGGGGATCTGGCCATCCCCATCCTCTGCGGTCCTGAGATCGCGGTGCCCGCCACCAAGAGCTTTCTAAACCAGATCACGCTCTTTTATTACCTCGCCATCCGCACCGCCCGCATGAAACTGACAGAACTCAACCATGTCACGGATCCCGCTGTGCGCCAGATACAGCTGGACAAACTCAACTGGCGCGAACAGACTTTGGCTTACATCCCTGACCTGATCCAGGAGACCCTGCACAACACCAGGGACATCATCGATGCCATCGCCGCCAAGATCTATATGGAGCCGTCTTTGCACATCCTGGCCACCAAGATCAGCGGCGTGGCCATGGAAGGCGCGCTCAAGATCCGCGAGACCGTGCTCAACCACGCCGAAGGACGCGAAGCCTCGGAATTCAAGCACGGCCCCAACACTATCCTGGGTAAGAACACTGTATTCGGGCTCAAGCATGTACGCAATTTTACCCGCTCCTTCACGGAAATCCTGGCCCGTGTCCAGAGCGAGGCGGACAGCCGCGGTATATCACGCGCCGAGGCCAAATCCATCTGCGATGCGCTGGTCGACCATGTTTTCACGCGCACCCGCAGTTTCAACCTCTCGCCCGAAGCAAGACGCCTGTTTGGGGAGATCACGGTCGGGCAGGATTTCTTCGCCCCACTGGAACGCAGCTATCCGCTCATCTACGTGACGGGGCCGGATCCCCGCGATGTCAACCTCACCATCTCCCAGATCAATACCCATAAAATCCGCGGCGCCGACACCTATATAATTGCCGAGGAGAATGAAGAACTGCGCAAGAACGCCAGCGCAGCGCCCTGCGAGGATAAATACTACAACTGGAACTATGTGATGCTGCCCAAGACCGGGGACAGCCTGCTGACCTGCTTTTCGGCCTCGGTCGTGCTGCAGAAGCTGGCCCTGCGCATGAGCGTGCGCAAACTGGAGAAACTGGACAAACTGGGCATGCCGGAGCACGGAGTGCATCCCGACGTACCCAAAAACGTTTCCAAGTCCATCACTGTGGATTGAGACATGCCGCGAATAGGCTTCGGCTACGATGTCCACCGCCTGGTCCCGGATCGGCCTCTGATCCTGGGCGGGGTAGGGATCACTTTTGAACTAGGGCTGGATGGCCATTCTGACGCCGATGTGCTCATCCACGCGATCATCGACGCCCTGCTCGGTGCTTTGGCTTTGGGTGATATCGGCAGCCATTTTCCGGATACAGATCAAGCCTACCGGGGCATCGACAGCCGCGTTCTGTTGCGCCGGACATATGGATTGATCAAGGACCAAGGTTACCAGCTAGGCAACCTTGATTGCACCGTCTGCGCCACCCAACCCAGCTTGCAGCCCTACATTCGGCAGATGCGGGCCAATCTGGCGGCAGATCTGGAGTGCGATCCCAACCGCGTTTCCGTCAAGGCCACCACCGAGGAAGGCCTGGGCGTTTCCGGCCGGGGTGAAGGCATCGCCTGTCATTGCGTGGTCCTGTTGGAGCGGGCATGAAGGCTGTCGGCATCATCGGATTTCACCACTCCGGCAAAACGACAATGGCAGAAACGCTGATCCGGGGCCTTACAGAAATGGGTCTCCAAGTTGCCTCCATCAAAGACATCCACAACGAGGCATACAAGGCCGACCAGCCTGGCACCAACAGCTGGCGGCACAGCCTGGCCGGAGCCGGACAGGTCTTGGCACTGGGCAAGAACGACGCCGCCCTGATCATCACTCCGCCACCACAATGGCCGCAACTGCTGGCCTTGTTCGATGCCGACTGGCTGGTCATTGAGGGACTGCGCGAGGCCGCCGTGCCCAAGATCCTCTGTGCCGACGATCCCGCCCAGGCCGACGAACTGCTGGACGACACCGTGTTTGCCCTCAGCGGGCGGATCGCGGCCAGTCACAGCAGCTACGCGGGCAGGCCTGTCCTGAAGGCGGAACCGGACAATCCCGCCTGGCTGAATCTGGTCCTGCAGAAATGCTTCGAAATCCTGCCCCAGAGCGATCCCGAGTGCTGCAGCGCCTGCGGCAAGACCTGTCACACCCTGGCTGGCGACATCGTCCAGGGCCGGGCGCAGCGCCAGGACTGCGTTTTGGACCAGCAAAACAGCATCCGGGTGCTGGTGGGCGGCAAACCGCTGGTGCTTGTCCCCTTCGTGCAAAAGCTATTACAGGACACCGTCCTGGCCTTTATGAGCAACCTCAAAAACGTCGATCCCACCCAGCCCATCCACATCGAGATCAAGAGCTAAGCCATGGATAAGCGATTCACAGACATGTTTTCCGGACACGATCCCGCGATGCTGGCGGCCTGGCAGAAAGCCACCGTGGGCATCGCCGGAGCCGGTGGATTGGGTTCCAATGCCGCCATCGCGCTCACCCGCGCCGGCCTCGGCAAGCTGATCATCGCCGATCACGACACCGTTTCCGCCGCCAATCTCACCCGCCAGCAGTTCTTCCTCAATCAGGTCGGATTACCCAAAGTCAGCGCCCTGCAGGACAATCTACGCCGCATCAGTCCCTATACCAGCGTTTCCACCTACTATGTACGCGTGACGACGGTCAACCTGGAAAGCCTGTTCAATCAGGCGGAGATCCTGATCGAGGCCTTCGACGACGCCGAACAAAAACAGATGCTGATCGAAACCTGGCAGAGCCTCTATCCAAATCGCCATATCATCGCCGCCTCGGGCATCGCCGGCGTGGGACACAACGAGATCATCCGCACCGAACACTCCGGCACCCTGCACATGGTGGGTGACAGCGTCAGCGAACTGCAACCCGGCCTCAGCCCCGTCTCGGCGCGCGTGGCCATCGTCGCCAACCTGCAGGCCAACCTCTGCCTGGAATTACTGTTGCCTCAAAGCTGATGATGCACAGTATCACCGTCAACGGACACCGGATCGAATGGGAAGAGGGCATGACCCTGCGCCGCGTATTGGAAAGGATGAATTATACTTGGCGGCTTCTGGTGATCAGGGTCAACGGCACACTGGTCAGAAAAGAAGCCTGGGACACAACCCTGATCCCGCCGGACGCCGAGGTCAGTGTCTTTCACCTGCTCAGCGGCGGTTGAGCTTATACCTCTTCTTAACGCAGATCGCGAATCTATGGCTATGACACGGAAAATATAAGCGTCCGCGTCCTGGACGTAAACGCCAACGGCGATCCGGATGCGGGCTGGCCAAATGAGCCCGTATTAGCTTTGCGATTGCTGGAGGGAAGCCGCTGAACGGACAATTGACTTGACAAATAAGCGGCCTCTGAAGTTGATGCATCCAGTCGTGGCGAGATAGCTCAGCCGGTAGAGCAGAGGCCTGAAAAGCCTTGTGTCCCCAGTTCGATTCTGGGTCTCGCCACCACGGATTTAGCGCTTGTCACGGGCGCTTTTTTGTTTGGGGGTGAGCCGATGCGGCACTACAGCCTGCGCAATGTCCGCTTTCCCGCGTGCCGGGATTGGGAATTGGAGCGCGAAATCTCAGCCCGGTTGGGTCTGCCGCGCTCTGCCTTCCGCCTGGAGCGGATCCTGCGCCAGGCCGTGGACACCCGCCGGCGCGGCCATCCCGTCTACGATTTCACCCTCCAGTTGTCTTTCTCCGGCGCTCCGCCCCGGCATCCCGATCTGGCCGAACTGCCGCCGGAACCCTCGTTGCAAGGCGATTCGCTGCCGGTCTCCGATCCCCATCCCTTCATCTTCGGCATGGGTCCCGCGGGCTTGTTTTGCGCTCTGGGCATGGTGGAAAACGGTCTGCAGCCGTGGCTCTTAGACCGCGGCGACGCGTTGGCTGAGAGGTCGGCGAAGGTGGGTCAGTTCTGGCTGCAAGGCAGGCTGGACGAGGATTCCAACGTCCAGTTCGGCGAGGGCGGAGCCGGAGCCTGGTCCGATGGCAAACTGACCAGCCGGGGCAGCGATCCCGCGCTGCGCCAGGTTTTCGCGGAACTGATCCGTTTCGGCGCTCCGAAGGAGATCTCTTGGCAGGCCTTGCCGCATCTGGGCAGCGAGGGCGTCCGCGCCGTGGTCAAACGGATCCGGGAATACCTTCTAATGCGGGGTTGCCGCTTCTTCTACCGCAGCAGGCTGGAGGATCTCGAGCTGTCTGGCGGCCGGGTCAGCCGCGTGCGCGTCAATGCCGACTGGCATGCTCCGCAGACCGTGGTCCTGGCTTTGGGCAATTCCGCCCGCGACACCTGGCAGGTTTTGGCGCGGCGGGGACTGGCGCTGGAGCCCAAACCCTTCGCCCTGGGCCTGCGCATCGAACAGCTCCAGTCTGCGATCAATCGCGCCGTCTATGGCTCGGAACAATGGGCGGAACTGCTGGGGCCGGCCAGCTACCGACTCACCGCGCCCACGGGCTTCACGTTTTGCATGTGTCCCGGCGGACATGTGATCGCGGCGGCTTCGGAATCCGGGGGCGTGGCCACCAACGGCATGAGCTTCGCCGCCCGGCGCAACGCCTTTTGCAACAGCGCCATCGTGACACCGGTGACGGATAAAGACTATGGCGGCGGACTCTGGGACGGGCTCAATCTGCAAAGGAGTTTGGAGCGCTCCGCCTGGCGCACGGGCTACGCGGCTCCGGCTCAGACGGCGGCCAGTTTCCTGCGCGGACTGTCCGATACGCGCAAACCCCTGGCCAGTTATCTGCCCGAGGTTTATGCTGCGGAGCTGGGAACCCTCTTTCCGCCGGAGGTCGCGGCCAGGCTGCGCGCGGCCCTTACACGCTGCGGCGAGATCCTGCCCGGATTTTACAGCGACGCGACGCTCATCGCCCCGGAAACCCGGACCTCCTCCCCCATCCGTATGCCGCGCTATCCGCGCGCTCTGCAGAGCATCAGCGCGGAAAATCTCTATCCCATCGGCGAAGGCAGCGGTTATAGCGGCGGCATCGTCAGCAGCGCGGCGGACGGCTGGCGCCTCGGAACCCGCCTGCAATTGATGTAGCCCCGGCAGCGCTTGCCGTGGCTGGAATGAGTCCCCGATTGGATAGGGGATGAAGGCCGCCTTCAGATGCAAGGGGTAAGCCCAAAGCCGGTAACCAGGGCCATGACCTGCACCCCCTCCGAAAGATGCTGGAAGGAGCTACACGCCTGTGTGGACATCCTCACGCCCACCTGGAATAGTACACAACCGTCCACATTCCGCTCCGCGTATGTTCGTTGGGCTAACTCTCGGTAAAAAATTCACAAAAATAAACAGGGGCTTGTGTAGAATTGACTCCTTGTCCCGCAAGGGTTTACGGCTAAAATTCACAAATATCGCCCCTCCTTGCCAGCCCCCGGCGGAGGTAAGAAAATGAGCCGTGCGGAAAGGGGATGTAGAGGCTAATACCTATATATCTTAATATCTTATATATAATATATATTTAATAATATAGTATTTATATATGACTATTTCTTCCTTCTTCCGATCCAGCCTGGGGGGGTGGTGCTGGAGCTAAATCCACGGGGTTCGGCATCGCTGTCCATCCCCCTCCCTCTGGCGGGGGGAAGGAGGCGCGATATTTGTGTATTTTTGCCGTAAGTGACTGTCTCCCAAGGACTCAATTCTACACAAGCCCTTGTGTATTTTTGGTGATTTTTCCTCGGTAGCCGGAAATTTCCCCTCCTCCGCCAGGAAAGTAGCCGCAAGATTCCCCTCCTCAGCGTTCTCCTTCCACCCTTCCCCGGGCGGAGCAAAGGTATCCTCCAGCCACGCATCCCCTCCACCCGGCTTGGACCGGCGGCATTGCCTCCCCACAGTCGCCCACTATATATAGAGGGCATTGCCCACGCCCGTGGCCCTGGATTTTCCCCCGGGCGACCTGTCCGCCACCAGCCCGCGGGGCAGGAAGCCCGCCGGATGAGCCCATGTTATTCGGAAACCAGGGGTTACGGCGATGGGCGCCCCACCAAGGAGAACAACGATGAAAGCAGTCTTCAAACACATGCTCATGGCCTACCGCGGCACTTGCGACGGCCTGATCTATTACTACAGCCCCCAACTGGACCGGCTTCTGGTCCGCCAGTACACCAAGCCCCGAAAATCCGGCTGGACCAACGCCTTCTACAAACTGATGTGAAAGCGTGAACAAGAGCGGAGAGCAAAGAGCAGAGAGCAAAGTAGGGGTGTCTACGACTGTCATTCCGGACGCCGCTTGTGTTTACGCGATTATTGGCGTTGTCATTCCGGACGCCGGGGTCCCCGCGCACTGGGGTGGCGAGCCGGGATCGAGTCTTTTGTCCGGGCTGGCGGATCGTCCTGTAAAGACCGTATCCCAGCTATTCCCACCCCCGTCGAAAGTTGTCCGGCGAGGGCTCCGGGCGCTGGAATGACAGGTGGTGGAAACATGGCAGCCCACTCCAATTGAGCAAGGACCGTTATTTTTTGGGATGAAACCATCCCATACAGAACGGGAGGGCATTAGCATGCGGCAACGACGAATCTATGAAACGGCACGCGTCTACGACAGCAGCCTGAGTAGCCCTTCCCGCCTGCGTTCTCGGTTGAAGCACTCCCGGACGCTGCGGGAGATGGCTGCGCGGTCGGGTTCACGGGAGAGGGCCTGGTCGAGGGCGTCCTCCAGGGCTTCGCTGTCGCGTCTGTCTATGATCAGGCCCCAGTCTCCGATCACGGTGGGGATTCCAGCGACCCGGGAGCCGACGGGCAGGCAGCCCATGAGCATGGCTTCCATGAGGGCGTTGGGCATGCCTTCGGAGATGGAGGGCTGGGCGTAAACGGCGCTCTGGCGCATCAAGGCGTGCAGATCTCCCTGCGGCAGCTGGGGGATCAGGGTGAGATTGGTCAGGCGATCCAGTCCGAACTTGGCATTCAACTCAGTCAGCCAGCACGGATCGATACCGACCCAGACAAACATAAGCTCGGGACGCCGGGCGGCGACTCGGGCCAGCAGGTCGTAGCCCTTGTTGTAGAAGTCTTCCAGGCGGGGTGTGGAACCCACGGTCAGGATCTGCGAAATCCGGGCTGGTGTGGTAGCGGCGCTCGCCGCAGCGCCGTTGGTTGCGGCGGATCGGTGTCCGCCGGCTACATCCGGGCTGTCGGCCTCCCGCATGGAGTTCCGGGCTCCTGCCCGGAATGGTTCCGCCGGACTCCTGTCCGGCGATTGAGACCGGCCGAGAGGCCGGTCAACCTCTCCGGGCGGGAGCCCGGAGCTCCCAGATAAGCCCTGATCCCCAATTACGGCGTTGTGAATGACACTGGCGGGGGTGCCGAGTCCGGGGATGAGGCGGTAAACGCCCTCGGGATGGCCTTTGGGGTTGTAGTATTCGTTCGATGAGGACAGCAAAGCGGCGTGATTGGCGATGATGTGGTCGCAGCGTTTGAGCGCGAGGCGGGCGCAGTAGCCGCGCAGGCGGGATTGGTGGACTCCGTAGCGAAATTCCGGATAGTTCACCGCGTCGTAGCCCCCGACGAAGATCAGGACCCGCAGTCCCCGGGCTTTGGCGAGCAAAGTGAGCGGCGCGGCATGGTAGTCGGCGAACCAGATCAGTACCGGGGCGGTTATAGGCATTCTTGTAACAGTCCACAACGCACGAATAATGTTGAGCAGATATTTTGTCCGCGAGCGGTTTTGCTCCAGATAAACTGCAGTGAGTGTATAAGCCTCGTCCAGAATCTCCGCGTCCATGTGCATGAAGGTGGAGCTAGTGGGCAAAATGAGCAGGAGCGGGGGTTTCAAGTATGATCCGGAGCGGGACTAACTGTAGTCAATTCATCGAAGAGGCCGGCCAGTTGCTGCGTGAGGACGCGGCGTTCGAAGCCGCGGATGTGCTCCCAAGCGGGCTGCACGGCAAGTTGACCGGTTGACCACAAGGCGTAGAGCTGGCGCAGTTGCTCCGCGATGGAGTCCACGCTGGCGTTGTCGGCGATCCAGGCCAGGCCGCTGGGGCGGAGCGTGTCGGCGCAAACGCCCGCGGGATCGATCACGGCAAGGATGGGCTTGGCGCAGCGCAGGTATTCGAAGACCTTGCCCGGCAATTCGGCGTCGCTCTTGGCGCCCGGTCCGCAAAAGAGCCAGAGGGCGTCCGCCTGCAGCAAGAGCGGCAGCATTCGCGCGTGGGCCTCGTAGGGATGCAGGTGGACGATCCGGCGGATGACGGGGTCGTTTTCGAAGCCGCGGAAAACGAAGGAGGCGAAGTTGTGGCCGTAGATGCGGACGCTGATCCTGTCCGGGTCGAGCTCCCCGCTGGCGGCCAGCCGCTGGAGCGCTTGCCAGGTTTTGCCCGGATGGCGGCGTCCGAAAAGCACTCCGGCGTGCACCAGCTGGAGTTTGCCTTGGTCCTGCTCCCGGGGCGGGAAGCCTTGGGCGAAATCGGCTTCGTCGTAGCCGTTGGTGATCACGCGGTAATGTTCGGGCGGCAGGTCCGGATAGAGGCTGAGGAAATCGCGTTTGTAGGCGTCGTTGACCACCACGACTCGATCGGCGGCGCGCAGAACTCCGTGCTCCAATCTGGATTCCCAGCTGCTGAAAAAGCGGGGCGGTGGATTGTCCAGCCGGCTCTGGCCCTGGCTCCAGTCGTCGCGGAAATCGATCACACAGGGGATCCCGTAGCGGCGTTTGATCCATTTGACCAGCAGCATGGGGGAAAAGGGCGGGCCGGAAAAGAAAACGAGGTCGATCCGGTGGCGACGCAGGATCTGGCGGATCTTACGGCGGGCGAAGGGCAGCCAGAGAATCTCGGCGTCCGGGATGAAGACATGGTAGCGCAGCCAGTTGACCACCCCGGGCAGGCGCAGTCCCCAGAGCAGTTTGAACAGCCAGCGCGCGTCCAGGCAAAAACTGCGGCAGATGGTCTGGCCGGGTGGCAGATCCGCCAGCAGGGAGGGATCCTTGGGGTGTTTGACCAGGGCGGGATGAGGCGTGAGAATGACGCTTTGCCAGCCGTGGTCCGGCAGGTAGCGCGAAAACTTGACGCCGCGCTGGACGCCGGAGCCTCCGACGGGCGGGTAGTAATAGACGATGTAGAGGACTGCTTTCACACCTTTAAGTCCGTCGTTGAAAGATCGCCAGCAGCCAATAGGGGCGGGGTCTGGAGAGTACCAGGTTGAGCGCGTTGAGGGCTTTGGTGACCGGATTGGAGCGCTGCAGGAAGTCGCTGCCACCGCAGGCGGGGCAACGGGATCCGGCGGGTGGGGCGAACCACTGGCCCTGCCTGTGTTTGAGGCGCAGCAGCCAGAGGGGGAAGTCTCGCTCCCGGGCACCGAAGATGGCCAGTTGCAGGCGTTCGAAATCCGGCGCGAAGAAGATGTCCAGCTGCTCCGGGAACAGGGACTGCAGGTGTCCATGGACGTGCCAGACGTGGCCGCAAGAGGCGCAGCGGGCCTGTTTTTTGGCTAGTTGCTCGCGGTGGGGAACTCCGATCAGCAGGTATTTATCAGCGACGCGTTTTAGCTCACGAACGCCTTGGCCCAGCTCGGAAGTGGAGAGATGCTCCAACACTTCGTTGCAGGAAACGAGGTCGAAGCTGCGGTCCGCGCAGGGTATCTGGGTGATGGAGGCCTGGATTTTGGGCGTGTGGACCAGTTCCAGCGCCGCCGCCGAGGGATCGAGTCCGGTCACGGCGTATTGTTCCGCCAGGGCGTTGGTGATGATGCCGTTGCCGCAGCCCGCATCGAGGATGGTGAAGACATCCTGTGGCAGGAGGGATCGGATGCGCTCCAAGCGTTGGCGGGCGTGACCCTGGGGATCGTAATTGGCCCAGGTGGAGGATTCGTGGAAATTCACCTCTGGCTCCGAAAGAAGCGGGATTTGGCCTGGCTGAGCAGTTTGCGTGCGTATTGAATGTCGTAAGGCAGGATGGCACCGAAGATCTTACCCAATACCAGGTACAGGACGAGAAAGAGCGCACCGGCCGCGGCCTGCCCCGGCAGGTTCTGTGGTCCCCACCAGATCAGGACCGCCGCGGGAAGCCCCGCCGACAGCGTGGTTAGGGCGGTTTTCAGCAGGGCGGGAACGGGAAAAAGGCCGGCCAGCGGAAGCTGGAGCCGGTTGCGTATCCAATACAGATAGATGCCAACGGAGATCCAGGTCACGATCACGGTGGCGACTGCCGCGCCCATCATGCCCATGATCCGCACCAGGATCAGGTTCAGCGCCAGGTTCAGCCCCAGTGTGACAGCCGAATTGACCATGATGTAGCGGGTCTTGTGCAGCGCCATGAACACAATGCCATAGGTCGCCACGCGTAGAGGCAGAATGAGCAGGTAGACCCTGAAATAGGGCACCGAAGCGGCATAGAGCTGCGAGTAGATGATGGTGATCAGGGGTTCGGCGAGTAAAAAGAACAACATACTCAATGGGAAGACGAGTAGGGCGTTCTTGCGTACGGCGGCCTTGTAGATCGAACTCAATTGGGCGGGATCGCCGCTGATCTGGGGCAGCAGGATGGCGTTCACGGAATTGGCGAGAATGGAGATGAAAGGCAGTTCCATCGCTCCGATCGAAAAGACTGCGAACTGTGCGGGCGTGAAGAATCCGGAGATAACGAACTTGTCCAGTTGGATGGAGAGCATGCCGATGATGGAGGCCAGCCCCAAAGGCAGGGAATAGCGGAAAATCTCGCGGTAAAAGCCGGGATTATAACTGACCCTGGCGTAACAGCGCCGTAACTGCAGGGTCGTGTAGCCCCATTGGATCAGGGCGGAAAGCAACACGCCCAGCACGATCCACTGCAGGTCCTTGGTCAGAAACGCCAGCCCCAATATGAAAAGCAGATCAGTGGCAACCGAAAACAGCGTGAATCGGGCCGTCCGCGCAGGTTGTTGCAGGCCGAACATGATCGAGCCGTAGATCTGGGTGATAAACATGAACAGCGGATAAACGGCAAACAATACCAGCAACTTCTCCAGCTGGGGATTGCTGAAGGCGCGGGCGACCACGCCCCGGAGAAGAAAGATCCCGGAGGCAAAAACCAGGGCCAATATAGTCACCAGATTCAGGGTGCGGGAGATGAAGCTACGCCGGGATTCCGGATCCGACAGCTTGGGCAGGAAATAAAGCGCGCTTTGGGGGATGCCGAGCAGCATCAGCGTGGAGAATGTGGTGTAGATCAGGAATAGCTGGCGGTAGGAGCCCAGATCTGCCGGTACCAGGATACGGGCCAGAACGATGCCGATCACAGACTTACAGCCGAAGCGGATGAATTCCGCCGTCGTGAGGATCCCGGCCTGTTTGCTGCGGTCCTGGGTCATAGTTCCAAAGGTTGCAGACGCAGGGGGATCAGGTACTGAAAATCGTCCGTCTCGCGCTCCAGACTGAGGATATAGTCGCCGGGCGGGATACGTGAGCCGTCTGGCAAAATGCCGTTCCAGCTGTCGGAGTTCAATCCCGCCAGATAGTGGCGTTGTCTCTTGAGATAGAGCTGGCGTTGATCGTCGCGCAGTTCCAGCTGCCAGGCTCCGCTGTCGGGTATCTTCAAGAGCCAGGTGTAGGCGCGCAGTTTTTGGCTGGTTTGCGCATCGGCGGCATATCCGGCTCCAGGCTCAACCGGCAGGTAGGGAATGTGGTTGAGAGCGGCGAGGATGCTGTCCGCGAAGGCAAGCTCAGTCAGGTGGGCGAGGGCATTGTTGGTCTTCAGCCCCGTGTAACTGAACAGCGCGGATCCGGCAAAGCCGGCGGCGCGTATGGCGTCGAGGCGGCGGGCGATGTCTGCGATGCCGTAGCTGCCGTTGGAAATGCTGGACAGACCTTGGCGGGCGTTGTCGGCCCAGGCCCGGATTCCCACCACGATGCGCGAGGGTTGGCTCAGTGCACTTAACTGGCCGAGAGTGGAGACGAAATCCGTCCAGCTGGCGGCATAAGCCATGGGCAAGGCGAAATCGATCAAATTGCGCCTGAGCCAGTCAGGCCAATCCTGGGCATAAAAGGTGAAAGCCTTGTCCGGTTCGGCGATTACGGCGGCGCTGAGGATCAGTTGGGGTCGCAGAGTGTCCGTCAGGGCGCGAACCGCCTCCACGCACTCCGTCACCTGCTGAGCCCGCCATTGGTTCCAGTCTTGGTTCTGATTCTCACGCCCGGCGAATCTTACCAGAGCCTCGGGATGATGGCCGGCCAGGGAACTGGGATAGCGGATGTAGTCCAGATGCAGGCCGTCCAGCTCGGGATAGCCGGAAAGCAGGTCGCCGATGACGGTCAGCAGATGTTCCCGCACCTGGGGCAAAGCTGGATCCAGATAGTAGCCGAATTGATTGTCCGGCAGGCTGGTGTCGTTGCTGTTGCGGGTCAGCCACTCCGGATGGTTTTGAAAGACGTAGTTTTGGTATCGGCGCAGGGAGTCCAGTGGCGTGGCATTCATGGCCGCGAACCAGGCGTGAATGCGCAGATCGCGCTTGTGGCCGGCGTCCAGCGCGTAAGCCAGAGGGTCGAAGGCGTCATCTTTGAGAAAGTAACTCCGCGGTTCCGGATTGGGGAAGGCGTCCGGGACGCGGTTGGTCTGATACAGTGCGTCCGAGCGGTAGCGCACCTCGACATAGACATCCGTTTGCCGGGCGTCAGCGGCTGCGTCCATGAGGCTGTCGATGGCCGAGGGATTGAGCAATTCCCAGGGCGCGGCCCAGAGGGCGCGGATCTCGGCGGTGAGGGGCGTGAAGAGCGTCCAGGCCAGTATGGGCAGCAGCAGGAGAATGAGTCTATTTCTGGGCATGTTGGGACTGGCCGGGCTTGATATTGCGCACCTTGATGCCCGCTCCGCCGTCTTTGAGCTGCAGTTCCAGGTCCTCGCCGGGGCGCAGCTGGGTAACGGAGGAGACTACCTTCTGGCCGCGTAAAACCATGCTGTAACCTTGATCGAGAATGGAAAAAGGGGAGCGGCCTTGCAACTTCAACTGAGCTTTTTCCAGCCGGTTTTTGCGTTCCAGCAGCCCGGCCGTGGCGAGGGTGAGCAGCTGGACTCCCAGTTCCTTGCTCCTCTGGCCTTGGGAGAGAAAGGCTTCGCGCAGGACACTCTGCATGCGGGAGAGAGACAGCGCCTGCCTCAGAGCGTGGCGGTGCAGGGAGGCCTGCAGCCGGTGGGTGGACTTGAGCAGTTCGATGGAGGCCATGTCCAGGCGTAATTGGTAGCTCTGCCATAGCCGTTCGGGATGGAGGCGGGAGAAGCTGAGCCTCAGCTCGCTGAACTGGCGGCGTCCGCGATCTAGCCGCACTGCCAGGCGATCCTTCAGTTGCCGCGCCAGTGACTCCAAATAGACCAGTAAGACCGCTTTGTCCGGAACAACCAGTTCGGCAGCGGCGGAGGGAGTGGGAGCTCTCAGATCAGCCACAAAATCTGCGATGCTGAAGTCAATTTCATGCCCCACGGCCGAAACGACAGGAATCCGGGAAGCAAAGACAGCCCGTGCCAGGCCTTCGTCGTTAAAACAGAAAAGGTCTTCCTGGGAACCGCCGCCCCGGGCCATGATTATCACATCCACAGTTCCCGAAGTATTGAAATAACGCAGACCTTCGATCAATTGGGAGGGTGCCTCCTCACCCTGCACTTGAGCCGGATAGACATCCACCTCCAGCGGGTAGCGCCGGCCAAGGATATTGAGGATATCCTGCAAAGCCGCGCCAGTGGGGGAGGTAATGATCCCGATCCGCCGGGGATAACGGGGCAGGGATCGTTTGTGTTCAGCCGCGAACAGCCCCTCTTCCTGCAGTTTTTGTTTCAGCAGTTCGAAGCGCAGCGCCAGCTCGCCCTGTCCGGCCAGGGTCAGGGACTGGACGTTGAGGTTATAGGTACCGCCTTTTTCGTAGACCGTCAGTTTTCCGAAGCAGATCACCTCCATGCCTTCCTCCGGCTGGACTTTCAGGTAGAGGTTGGCATTGCGGAAGAAGGTGCAGCGCAGCGTGGCGTTGGCGTCCTTGAGGTTGAAATACATGTGGCCGGAGCTGTGATATGTGAAATTGCTGATCTCGCCGCGAACATACAGGGCCTCGATCTGCGTTTCGATCACTTGCCGGAGGTGGCGTGTTATCTCGAAGACGCTGAAAACGATCAGGTCGTCCATGCCAGACCCTTATCTATCTGATTCTTGCGGCTTGCTGCAGGACGGACACCTCAATGCAGCAGCATGATCTTCTGTGATCTGGCCCGGCCATCCTGTTCCAGACGCAGCAGATAGACTCCTGATCCGACCGGGGTTCCGCGACCGTCGCGTCCATCCCAATTGAGCTGATGCTTGCCAGCCGGCAGTTCTCCCGAGGCCAGGATCCGCACTTTTTGTCCGCGGACGTTGTAGACGGCCAGTTGCGTCTTTCCCTTGCCGAGGCAATCGAAACTTACATTTACATTCTCCCGGAAGGGATTGGGATAGGCTCTCATCGCCGGTACAGCAGGGGTATCGGCCTGTTTACGGTCGAATGTGGAGGCGTATCTTTGCTCGGTAAAGCGGATGTTGACGGACTTGGGATTCTCATCGGTCCGGACCTGCATCCAGTAGTAGTTGTTGGGATTGGGGATAGGAGCCAGGGGATCCAGATCCGTCCAGGGCGTCCATTCGATGAGGCCGACATTGTCAAAGAGCGCCAGCACGGTTCCGCCACCGGAGTTGGTGCAGGTAAGCCGGATATCGTAATACCAGGCGTTGGAGGGGATGGTCAGTTCCTTGCTGAACCAAGTCCAGGCGTTGGATCCGCTGAGGTTGGCGGTGATGTTTTCCGTACTCAGGAGCCCGCTGGTGCGGGTGTTGTAGTAGCGGATCATAATGTTGGCGCTACCGACATTGACCGTCTTGATCCAGCCGTGCAGGGTGTACTTCCTGGTGTTGTCGTACCACTTGCTGCGTTTCTTGATGGTTGCGGTGCTGGTCTGTCCGGCAGAGGGGGCGATCATGGCGCTGCGCAGGCCATCCACCATGTCGTTGGTGGAAAAGTTGGAGATGTCCCACAAGGTCGAGCCCTCATCCTCAAAATTGCCGAACCAGACGGTTTCCACTCCCAGGCGGTATTGGCCGTCCGCCACCGGATCGATGGAGATGAGGGAGTTGATGCTGCCGTAACGGGGCAGCCGGAAGGGATCCGATACATTGCCCAGGCCGGTGACGGGCTGCAGGATCTGGTTTTGCACGTAGTGATGGGTGGTGGCGACTGCATCGGTGTCGCTCATGATCACGCTGGCTTCCAGGTCGTCGTGATCGACCATCAGCTTGGTATTGAGCTCCGTGCTGCGCATGGCGATGTAATCCAGAATGTATCTGCCCAGCTGGCCGGTTGCGGGTACGGGAATGTAGTCGTTGATATAAGCCGGACGTATCCGGTAGTTGGAAAATCCGGAGTGGTCGGCATCGGCGTAAAAGATCATGGTGGGCATGGTTTCCGGGTAATCGAGATCGAAGACGTAGTTGCCCAGAGAATGCACGATCACCTTGCCCTGATACACTTCGAGGGCTTGGATGATGTGCGGATGGTGCACAATGACCAGGTCAGCCCCGGCATCGATGCCAAAACGCCGGATGGCCAGATCCCACATGTGGGGGACGTCCGTCCTGGGATTGTAATCCTCGTCCTGATCGTCGCCCATAAAGGGATTGGACTTGTCATAGCCGCTGCCGGGAGTGAGCGAATACTCGCTGCCGCCATGCAATTCCAGGATCTTGAGGTCGGCCACATCCTCCACTGCCGCCAGTTGCTGCAGGATGTAGTAGGGCGTCATGTAGGCGAAGCCGTATTTATTGTAACCCGCCTGCAGATAGGGCTGGGCGTTGTTGTATTGGCCCGTGCGGTCGCAGGAAGCCAAAAAGGCTATGTTGAGGCCGCTGCGGTTGATGAAGGCCGGTGTGTAAGCGTCGTAGGAATCGGCTCCGGCGCCGCTGTGGATGATGCCGTAGTCGTCCAGCACGCCACGCATTTGGTTGAGCCCTTCCAGACCGTAATCCAGCGTGTGGTTGTTGGCCAGTGTCACTTTGTCTATTCCGGCATAGGCCAGGCCGCTGACATTGGCCGGATTGCCCCGGTAGACCACGCTTTTGGTGGGATGCGGCGTGCCTTGGTTGGTGAGCACCACCTCTAGGTTGGCGACTGTAAGATCGGCCGCGTTGCCCAGCATCTCGAGCGTGGGAGTGAAGATGGCATTCACGCCCTGGGTGGGAATGATGCCGCCGGCCTGTTCGTAGCGCCGCGCCAGCATGATATCCCCCACGAAGTTCAGGCTCAGGGGCAATGTGTCCGGACCCTGATCCACATTGACCAGACATGAGGCCAGACCCCATTTGCCGCTGGGATCGGTGACCTTGAGCGTGGCGCGGTAGGGATGGTTGTCCAAAACCGTGTATATGTGGTAAGGATTGGCACTCTGGCTGCCGAGGCTGTCCCCGAAGTCCCACTCATACAGGAAAGTGTCGCTGTCGGGATCGGTCACCACCGAGCTGAACTGCACCCCCACATTGCGAAGGCCGTGAGATTGAGCGCTGAACTGCGTGATCTGGCAGGACACCGTCACCTCGGGCGGCACCCCGATATCCTCGGAGATGTCGAGGATGGTGTCGATCCAGAAGTTGCGGTTGCTGACTCCGTCCAAGTCGTTGACATAGACCAGCGACGTGATCACGGGCAGATAGTCGAAAAAGGAATACCAATCATCCGCGATCGGAATCTGGAACGTGTTCCAGACACCGTGCGAAAAAGCGCCCTGATAGACGGGCACCCACTCCTCAAGATCCATAATCAGGGTCCCGGAGAGAGAATAGAACAGCACGTTGGTGCCGTCGCTGAAGCCGATGCCTTGCACCTTGGCACCGCTGGTGGTTTTGGCGGCGACCTGGAACACGGCTTGCGAATCCACGGCCACGGCCGGGATCATTTGCTGTTTCCAGGTATTTCCGGTGAGCAGCAGTGAATACGCGCTGCCGGCATGTGTGTCGGTGCTGGTCAGCTGCCAGGCGCTGGGGTTGATGTCCTCATCCAGCCAGGAAAGCAGGTTGACGCTGCCACTTTCGAAATCCTCGAGCGTGACGAAGCGCGTATCCTGCACCCCAGACAAAGGCAGGACCAGGCATCCCAGGATCAGCAGGATGCCGAACCAAGTCCGCAGGC
>CAYXEF010000002.1:0-4866 GCA_964463825.1 uncultured Candidatus Cloacimonadota bacterium
GATTTTCGCTTGACAGAAAAAGGGAGGAAAAAAAGGGTGCATCAACAAATTGATATTGAACAGCGCCGGGGGCGTAGTTCAGTTTGGTTAGAACGTCTGCCTGTCACGCAGAAGGCCGCGAGTTCGAGTCTCGTCGCTCCCGCCATATACTCGGATGCCCAAGCGGCATCCCTTTTTTTGAGGAAGCGTTTTTGCCATGACCTTGACCCTATTCCGCCTGATCAACCGGCTCCTGGAACTGCTCTGCCTGGTTCTGTCCCCCCTGCTGCTCCTGCTGCTCTGGTCGAAGAAATACCTTGCGGCTCTTGATTGGAGGGCTCCCGACACCCAGTGCGGCATCCTGATCCATGCAGCCTCAGTGGGCGAAGTCAATGCTGCGCGGCCATTGGTGGAATCACTGCAAGAACGCTATCCGGCCAAAGCACTGCTGATCACCACCACCACCCTCAGCGGTTTGGAACACGCCCGCCGTCTTGGATTGCCCGCCCGTCTGGCAGTGCTGGATCTGGCGTTGTTGCGTTCCCGGCAACTGCGATCGATCAATCCTGGACTCATCCTGATCGTGGAAACTGAGATCTGGCCCAATCTGCTTGATCAAGCCTCCAAACAGGGCCGGGATGTGGTGTTCGTCAATGCCCGCCTATCTGGACCAACGCTGATCAGGTACTCCAAAGCAAAACGTCTGTTATCAAAACTGGGAAGATCTGTCAAGGCCATCTTTGCCCAGACGGAAGAGGATGCGGATCGATTCCGGCAGCTGTTTTCCGCTCCCGTAAGCTGCGCCGGCAATCTCAAATACGCTCTCACGTTGCCTGATCACGATCCTGCGGCTCTGCGAGCTCTTCACGGCTATCAGCCGGAGGATTTCATAGTCTGCCTCGGCAGTTCGAGGCCGGGTGAGGAGGCTTTGCTGCGCGATGTATTGAGCCAGTTACGGGCTCAGATCCCGCGTCTCAGGCTGATCGTCGCGCCCCGCCACCTGCAACGTTTACAAGAGGTCCGCACGGTTTTTCCCGAAGCCGGATCCTTGTCCGATCCAGCCAGCCAGGACGGGACTGCTCCAGAGATCCTGATCATCGATACGATGGGGCGGCTGACGGAGTTTTACTCTCTCTGTGACCTGGCCCTGGTCGGAGGTGCATGGGCAGACTGCGGTGGTCACAATCCGTTGGAACCGGCCTTTTACGGCAAAGCGACGCTGATCGGACCACATCATTCCTCCTGCCGGGGCTCTGTGAACGCGCTAAAGGCCGCAGAGGGCATAGAGGTCGTCGCAGCTGAAGAGCTGGAGAAAATTATCATTGACCTGTATCGGGATCCGGCGAAAAGGGTAAAAATGGGATTAAACGCCCGGAACTGCGTCGCGCGCAACAGCACGGCGCTGGAAAAACACTTGTCAGGACTGCAACCATGGCTCAGCCACTAATTGTGTACCGGCGCTCGCTGAAGCGCCGTTTGACAGGGCGGATCAGCGTCCGCCCCTACAGTCGGGAAGCGATGTATTACGAACGAGCCGGCGCGGAAAAACTCCGGTGCCTGCTCTGTCCCCACACCTGCGTGCTGAGAGTAGGGGAGAGCGGACGCTGCCGCGGCAGGCAAAACCAAAACGGCAAACTGATCGCGGTCAATTACGGCCTCAGTATCGGGGTGGGCTTGGATCCAATAGAAAAGAAGCCGCTCTATCATTTCCGGCCGGGTTCTCAGATCCTGTCTCTGGGCTCCAATTCCTGTAATCTGAGCTGCTTTTTTTGCCAGAATTATACCAGCAGCCAGGAGCCCTGCCCCACCAGCTATCTCTCGCCGCAAGACCTGAAAGATCTGATTAGTCAATACGCCCATAACGGTCTTCGCCAAGTCGCGTTCACCTACACCGAACCTTTCACCTGGTATGAATATATCTACGATTTCGCCCAGCTGGCGCCGGAATGCGACATCGTGCTGGTCACCAACGGATTTGTCAATCCGGAGCCGCTGCGGCAACTGCTTCCGCGGATCAAAGCCTTGAACATCGACTTGAAATCCATCCGCAACGAGTTTTACCGCGAGCATTGCCAAGCTGCCCTGGAACCGGTCAAAGAGACCATCCGCTCGGCCTGCGCGGCAGGAACGCACATCGAACTGACCAATCTGCTCATTCCCGGCCTCAACGACAGCGATGGCGAGATCCTGGACTTGGCTGAGTTCGTGGCATCAGTCGACCGGCGCATCCCGTTGCATATCTCGGCTTATCATCCAGCCTGGCGGGCCACGCTATCAGCCACGCCCAGTTCCGCCGTACTGCACGCCTGCGAATTGGCCTCAACCAAACTGGACTACGTCTACGCCGGCAACATCCAATGCCACAATTGGAGCGAAACGCGCTGTCCCAATTGCCAAGCTTTGCTGATCACAGAGCAACGCCGGAGCGTGGGGCTCGCTGCCGCCGGACGTTGCCGGCAGTGCGGAAACCAGATTTATGGTGTGTTTGCATGCTGAAGCTGTTGCGCGACAAGCTGAGTTTGGCAGATATCATCCTGATCGCGGTATTGCTTGCCGCAACGGGCTTCAGCGCCCGGCTCTATTCCCAGCGGCAAACCCGGAGGCAGGTTTACATACACAAAGACAGCAAACTGATCGGCATCTATCCGATCAACTCAGACCGGGTACTCCGCCTCGATGAACATAACACGGTGGCGATCGAGGATGGCAAAGTGCGGATGTTGTCAGCCGATTGCCCGGATAAACGTTGCGTGCGGCAGGGAACAGGTGACACGCTGCCGATCATCTGTCTGCCCAACCGGGTGGTGGTGGAAATCCGTGCCCGGGACGAGGAACGCCGGTTGATCGTGCGATGAAGGGCATGCTCAGCTTCGCCTTGTATGTGTCCAGCCACGGCTTTGGCCACGCCACACGCATGGCCGCACTGGCAAGGGAATTCAATCGCTTCGGGATCCTGACCCACATCCGCAGCACAAGGCCAGAACATCTGTGGCGAGCCCTGGATCCTGATCTGTCCAGCTTGGAGGCAGTCAGCATCGACGTCGGCGTCAAACATAAGGCTGATTTGGAACCGGATCTGGAAGCGACCCGTGAAGCTTTGTTGGGGCTGATGAAACAGCGCCTGGACATCATCGACCGGGAAGTGGATTTTTTACGGCGGGAGCAGATCGACCTGATCATTGCCGATATCCCCTGGTTGGTGGTGGAGGCGGGCAGCTACGCCCAGGTGCCGGTGTTTGCCGTCTCGAACTTCGATTGGGTTTTCATATATAGCCAGCTGTTTGCCGATCTGCCAGAGTTGAGACCGTTGATCAACACCATATACGCCCTGTATCATAGGACAGATCATGCTTTCCGCCTGCCATTCAGTTCAGCGCGTAGCATGGCCGCCTTCCGTAGTATAGAAAAAGTTGGCCTGCTGGCCGCAGTATCAGAGGATGTTAAGGATATCCGCGGCCTGCAGGGTTTGACCTGGGAAACTCCCATTTTGACATGCGCCTTCGGCGGCGAGGGGGATCTGGATCTGGACCTGGACAAACTGTGCCCAGCCTGGCCGGGATTAGTCCTCTCTCGGCATGAATCCCGTGCTGGCAATCACATCCAGGTTCCCGCCGCTGCCGATTTTTCCGATCTGATCCACAATAGCAACGCCCTGCTCACCAAACCCGGATACAGCAGCTTCGCCGAGGCTGTGCAATATGGCACCAAGATTCTCTATCGGGCCAGACCCCATTATCCCGAAGAGGAGATACTGATCAGTGGATTGAAGAAATACCGCGGGTCCTGGGAATTGCAGCGGCTCGATCTTTCCACCAGTGCCTGGAAGCGGCTGTTCCATTCGGTCTTGGACAGCCCAACGCCAAACTATGTTTCCAATGCCAATGCCAGCGTTGCCGGGACGATAATCAAGCGTTACCTGGAACTGCGCAAGACCACGGCCACTTTGGAGTCTGTATTCGATATCGGAAGCAATAATCTGAACTACGCGCTGTTTGAAACCGGCGCCGGACAGCCCGTTCATACGGCTCAACTGGCCACGGGCTTGGGGCGGAATTATAAGCTGCTGTCGAGTGGGGAAGTGCGTATTCCAACCCAGAATATCACCCGCTTTAAAAGCAAAGTGTCCAGGTTTCTGGCTTTGGAACATCATGTCCCCTCTCAAAAACAAGCCCTGGCCACCGGCATCCAGCGTCGCACTGCGATCAGCGGGCAATTGGCAGATTGGTTCCAACGTCGTTGGCAGATCGATTATCGTGTGCTCAGCGAACAAGAGGAAGCAGAATGGGGCTGGCTGGCTGCCCGGGATCTCGTTCCTGAGTTTGGCCTCGCCCTGGTGGTGGACGTCGGCGGCTTCAGCACTGAATTGTCTTTGGGCGATAAGCGCGCATTGCAGCAAAGTGTCAGCCTGCCTTTGGGTTTGTTGACCCTGCAGCGTGGCAACCTGGAAGGTCATGACACCTGGCAGCAGGTACGGAACTTCTTGGCCTCAGTGTCTTTACCGCGACCGGAGTCAGTTATCTGTATTGGTTTGGCGGCCACCACTCTGGCCAGACAGATCAGGACAATCCGCTTTCCTTCACCGGCAAAGCTCCACGGGATCAGGATCAGCCGTGTTGAGTTGGACCTGCCGTCATCCAATGACACCGGCCAGGAGCTGCTTGATCTGAGCGCGCGCTTTTACGCCCTGATCCTGGATCACTTTTATGCGACTTCCTTCACAGTCTGTCATTACGGCTTGTCATTTGGTTACAGTTTCCGCCTCAGGCGCAGGAAACGGCGATCCATTATTCAATCATGAGATTCTATATCGAAACCTACGGTTGCCAAATGAACACCGCGGACAGTGAACTGGTCAGCGATATTCTGCTTAAGGCAGGTTTCGAGCAG
>CAYXEF010000002.1:4966-39101 GCA_964463825.1 uncultured Candidatus Cloacimonadota bacterium
AACTTCTGTTCCTACTGCATTGTGCCCTACGTCAGAGGCCGCGAACGCAGCCTGCCACCGGGCTGGATCCTCGACGAAGTGCGCAAGTGCGGTGAATCTGGACGCAAAGAAGTGACTTTGTTGGGTCAGAATGTAAACTCATACTGCTATGGCGATTATGACTTTCCGCGGTTGCTTTCAGAATTGAATGGAATTGACAGCATCTATCGGTTGCGCTTCCTAAGCTCCCATCCCAAAGATCTGTCGGACCAACTGATCGAAACAATGGTCACAGGTAACATGATCTGTCCACAGATCCATTTACCGCTGCAAAGCGGCGATGATCATATCTTGCAGGCCATGAACCGTATGTACAAGCTCGAGCACTATCTGGGCCTGGTGGACAAGCTACGTAAAGCCATGCCGGATATAGCGATAACCACGGACATCCTGATCGGTTTCCCTGGCGAAACAGAATTGATGTTCCAAAACACCATCAAGGCAATGCAGGAGATCCGCTTCGATTACGCTTTTTGTTTCAAGTATAGTCCCCGCGAACAAACAGCAGCGGCAAAAATGGGAGATCAAGTCCCGGAAATAGAACGCCTGCGGCGTTTACAGACCACGATTGAGTTGCAGCGTGAGATAACCCGTCAGAAGTATCAGGAACAGATCGGCAAGTTTGTCGAGGTCTATGTGGAAAGCCTGAGCCGGAGGTCCGCCAAGCAGGTGGCGGGTAAAACCCGGTCTGGCAAGATCGCGGTTCTTGCTGGAAACGAGCAGGATCTTGGCCATTTGAAAACAGCCAGGGTGGTATCAGCCACAGGCGGGACTCTTATCTGTGATTAGATCCGCATGATTTTGATAAGACATGTTATGTAAACTTATGGCTCTGGCTGACAGCATTATGCTGGGGCCGGATCGATACTCTCCATCTTATGAGTGATTAGGAGTTACGATGAAAAGCATGACCGGTTACGGTAAAGCCAAAACGCTGCAGGATGGCATCGAATTGGAGTTTGAACTCAAGTCGGTAAATGGCCGATATCTGGATCTGCGTTTGTATCTTCCTCGGGAGATCAGTTTTTTTGAGTACAGATTGCGGCAATCAGTTGCGGAATCGATCAGCCGCGGTACTCTGGAGATCCGGGCCAGTTTTTACGATCATCGGGAGCCCCGCCTTCAACTCAATGAACTGAAGTTGAAAAAATACAATGATCTCATCTCCCAGGCGGCGCAAATACTTGATTTGGAGCACAACACATCTTTGGAGTTTTTGCTCAACGAACCCGGCATCATCGAATCTGCCGACAATCTGGATGAAGATCCACTTTTAAGTATGCTGCTCCAACAAACTCTGGATCAGGCGCTGCATGCTTTGGTGGCGTCGCTGACCGCCGAGGCGGAGCAGATCCGGGAGACACTGCTGGGCTCCTCCCAATTGATGCTGCAACATTTGGATACGATCGAAACCCAGATCCAGCCATATAAAAACGAACTTTACCAGAACATGAAAAAGCGCACAACCGAGCTGCTGAAAGGGCAGCCAACCGAGAATCTCGAGCAGCGCCTCTGGCAGGAACTGGCACTTTACATAGATAAATACGATATCCAGGAAGAACTGACCCGCTTGCGCAGCCACATCGCCACCTTGGCTAAGACTCTGAACCGTAAAGACGATAACGGCAAGAGCCTGAATTTTGTTCTGCAGGAAATCCAGCGCGAGGCCAACACCTTGGGCTCGAAGTTTTCCACCGCAGCCTCGTTCCCCCATATTTTATCCCTGAAGGAAGAGGTGGAAAAATGCCGGGAGATCGTACAGAATGTCGCCTGAACCTTTACTGACCTGGCGTTCCTGGCCCTTTGTCGAGCGACCGCTCAATTCCATTTTACTCAGCGCTTTCCTGCTTTTCCTAGCCTACTTTCTGTGGCAAGTGGCGGTCATACAATGGCAGCAGCCCTGGTACTATTATCTGGGCATGCTATTGGTGCTGGGCAGCCTTCTCCCCTATTTCATTCCCACCACCTACTTTGTTTATGAACACGAGATCGTGATCATCTATCTGCTGCTCAGGATTACACGCAAATACAGCGATTTCGGCTGTTTTTACTGCGACCGGCGGGGCGTTATGCTCAGCACTTTCAAACTACCGCGCCGGCTGGATACTTTCCGGGGCCAGTCACTGCGCTTTTCCAAGGACCAGCACGAAAAAGAGCAGTTGCTGGAGATCCTGACCCGCAAGATCGGTAAAAGGTATTGAAATTTCATGAAGAACTCTGATCTGAGCATCCGGATCGTGGCTTGCCTGCAGAATGGCGCTGCCCTTTCCTACAACGAATTGGTGCAAAAACTCCAATTAGTCAAGAAAGAGAAATCCCTGCTGGCCGAGACCCTGCAAGCTTTGGCGGGGGAAGGCATCATAGCCAAGAGGAACAGGAAATTCCGCTTGGTTGACCAACCCCCGATGGAACAGCCCCCGGCAATCCCTGCCGGTAAGGCCCATCCGAAATTGCTGGAGGGTGTCTTTGATGCCACCCCGATGGCCAAGAATCTATCCTACGCATTTGTGCGCACGGACAAGGGCGATTTTTTCATCAACGCCGAAGACACACTCAACGCCTATCACAACGATGTCGTCGCGCTCGAACCCCACTATAGAGGCGGCAAGGCGGATCGCGCTTATGTACGCCGGATCGTCAAACGCTCCAATACCTCAATGGCTGGCGATTATCGTGTGAGTGGAAACCACGCGTATTTCATCAGCAGCAATCTCAAGATTCATAACTGGTTCGAGGTTGGTGACGCCGGGGGCGCGAAAGATGGTGATAAAGTCGTTCTGGAAGTCACCAATTGGGGCAATCCACTTCTGGGCAAGATGCCAGTGGGCCGGATCATTGAGATACTGGGGCCTTCCGGCGATCCGCAAGTGGAGTTGCTGGCCGTGATCCGCCAATACCAATTGCCGCTGGAATTCCCGGAAGAGGTACAAAGCGAGGCGCAAGGCCTCGGCAGGGAGATCAGTCCCTCCGATCTGAAGGGCAGGTGGGATCTGCGCCAGCTGTTCACATTCACGATCGATCCAGCCACCGCCAAGGATTTCGACGACGCCATCTCCCTGGAGAAGATCAAAACCGGCTGGCGGCTCTATGTCCATATCGCCGATGTCGCCCACTATGTCAAGCCGGGCGGAGCCATGTTCGAAGAGGCTTCCAAACGCGGCAACAGCTTCTACTTTCCCAAGAAAGTAATCCCGATGCTGCCGGAACTACTTTCCAACCGTATCTGCAGTTTAAGGCCCCAAGAGGATAAACTAACGCTGACAGTGATCACGGATTTCGACGCCCACGGCCGCATCAAGCAGCAGGAACTGGTGGAAAGCGTGATTTGCAGCGATTTCCGCTTGAGTTACGAACAGGTGGATGAGCTGTTCGAAGGACGGCAGACCGATTTCAGTCCTCAATTGCAGCAGGTCCTGGACGAAGCCAGGAAACTGTCCACGCTGCTGACCCGCAAGCGCATGCAGCAAGGCTACATCTTTTTCGATCTGCCCGAGCTGGAATACGAATACGACGACGAAGGCCTGATCCGCAGATTCACTCTGGCCGAGGAGACCGAGTCGCACAAACTGATCGAGAATTTCATGCTGGTGGCCAATGAATTCGTGGCCGGCAGACTCACTCAGCTCTCCCCCACCACGATCTACCGCATCCACGAGGATCCCGAACCGGACAAGATTGACAGATTGGTCAATCTGCTCAGTCATTACGGAATCAGTTACTACGACCGCGGATCACTCAATGCCTCGGTCCAGTATCTGCTCAGCGTTCTACCCGGAGCCGATTATCACAAGGTGTTTGACCGCATCATCCTGCGCAGCCTGAAGAAGGCAAGGTACTCCACCGAACATAAACGGCATTTCGGCCTGGCCATGGAAACTTACACCCACTTCACCAGCCCGATCAGGCGTCTTTGTGATCTGGTCATCCACCATCTTTGCAAGACCTTCATCATTCACAGCTCACAAGTGAAGTTAAGCGCAAACCATATCCAGCATCTGGCCACGGTCGCCTCGGAACAGGAGATTCAGGCCGACCAGGCCGAACGTGACATCGAGCGTGTCTATAGCATGGCCTATATGAAAACGCATATCGGAGAGAAATTCCACGGCCTGGTGATTTCCACCAAAGCGCAAGGATTGATAATACACTTGGAAGAGATTCCGGTCAACGCGATCCTGCGCATCGAGCAGTTCCCCGGCCGCGGCTGGATCTACAAAGATCGGGAAATGCGCTATCTAAACCCAAAGAATAATGACTATTTCCAACTCCTAGATAAAGTAATGGTTCAAATCATAGATGTTAGTGACGATATCTATCTGGAACTTCAACAAACTCCAAACGCACATCAGCACCAATTCCAGATCGACATCAACGCTTCCGACAAGAAAAGACTAGCTTCATCCGGAGGCAAGGTCAAGAGAAATGCTGTTGACTATAAGCGGGCCTCCCAAAAAAGTGGCCCACAAAAGAAGCGTAGCAGGGGAAAAAGATGAAAAAGCCGATCGGCATCTTCGATTCCGGAGTGGGCGGACTGACTGTGTATAAGGCCATCCGCGAAGCATTTCCGGAAGAAGACCTGATCTATTTCGGCGACACCGCCCGGGTGCCCTATGGCCCCAAATCCCCCAATACGATCATCGAATACTCGGTCCAGAACTCACGCTTCCTCTTGCAGCAGGGGATCAAGATCCTGATCGTGGCCTGCAACACATCTTCCTCCGTGGCTCTCCCCCATTTGCGCCAACTCACCTCCATTCCCATCATCGGTGTCATTGAACCCGGCGCAGACATGGCCATCCGTTGCACCCGCAATCAACGTATCGGTGTGATCGGAACCGAAGGTACCATCCGCTCAGGTGCCTACGACAAAGCCATACAGGCGCTCTTACCCACGGCCCACGTGAGCAACCGCGCCTGCCCCCTGTTCGTGCCGTTGGTCGAAGAAGGCTGGCTGCAGGGTGAGATCGCGCGGGACATCGTGGCTGAATATCTTAGTTTCTATCAGGGCCAAAACATCGACACCTTGGTCCTGGGTTGTACCCACTACCCTCTCTTAAAGGATCTGATCCAGTCGGTCGTCGGTCCGCAGGTGACCCTGGTGGACAGCGCCGAGGCGATCACTGAACACCTGCGGGCGCAGCTTTCCCCTGAATATGACGGCAAGTACGGCTCGGACAGATTTTATGTCAGCGACAACGAGGCCAAATTCGAGCAGATCGCGGTCCGCATCCTGGGACGCGAATTGGATCAACTGCGCCGGGTCCGGCTCTTTGAAAGTTGGTTTGAATCATAATAGGAGTAAGTATGCAACCGCTCATATTAACCGCTGCCATCACCGGAGCTGAAACCACCCGCAAGGATCAGCCCAATCTGCCCCTCACCCCCGGCGAGCAGGCTCAGGAAGCCGCGTCTTGTTTTGCAGCCGGAGCCCGGGTCGTGCATTTGCATGTCCGGGACGATTCCGGCCGTCCCACCCAGAGTTTGGGCAGGTTTGAAGAGGCCCTGAAGGCAATTAGGGCTGTTGCCCCCGAATTGATCATCCAGATCAGCACCGGAGGCGCTGTGGGCGAAGACTTCGACAAGCGGCTGGCACCCCTGGCCCTGAAGCCGGATATGGGCACCCTGAACGCGGGCACGCTGAATTTCGGAGATGAGGTGTTCATCAACCATCCGCTGGATATCGTGCGTCTGGCAGAGGCTTTTCAACGCTTTGCCGTGGTGCCGGAAGTCGAGGTCTACGAATCCGGTATGATCGACGCCGTGGCCAGATTGGTCAACAAAGGCATCATCACCCATACCCCGCTGCATGTGCAATTCGTGCTGGGCGTCGCGGGCGGGATGAACGGCTCGCCCAAAAACGTGCTGTTCATGGCCGAACAACTCAAGGAGCAGATTCCTGGCGCCACCTGGGCCGTGGCCGGAATCGGACGCTGGCACATCCCTGCCTCGCTCACCGCCATGATCGCGGGAGGGCACATCCGCGTGGGCTTTGAGGATAATATCTACTATCATAAGGGCGTGGTGGCCGATTCCAACGCCCAATTGGTCGCCCGCATGGCACGCATCGCCATGGAGATCGGGCGTCCGCTGGCCACGCCACAACAGGCGCGCGAAATTCTGGGATTGAGGAGCGGATCATGATCCTGAGCGACAATGCTCTGACAGTCCTGGAGAGAAGATATTTCAAGAAAAACGACGCAGGCCAGACGATCGAAAACTGGGAAACGATGATCCGTCGCGTGGCGTCCGACATCGCCCAAGGCGATGACGAGAAGGAGGAGCGATACTACCGGTTGCTCGATTCTGGTTATTTTTTGCCCAATTCGCCAACTTTGATGAACGCCGGCAATGATCTGCAGCAGCTTTCCGCCTGTTTTGTCCTGCCGATTGACGACAGCATGGACAGCATCTTTGAAACGGTCAAAAACGCAGCCCTTATCCACAAAAGCGGCGGCGGCACCGGCTTCTCGTTCAGCCGGCTCAGAGAGGCCAACGCCCGGGTGCGTTCGACCAACGGCGTTTCCAGCGGTCCGCTTTCCTTCATGAAGGTCTTCAATGCCGCCACCGATGCCGTCAAACAAGGCGGCACGAGGCGCGGCGCTAACATGGCCATCCTCAATGTCGACCATCCGCAAATTTTGGAATTCATCACCTGCAAACAGGACACCCGCGAACTGACCAATTTCAATCTCAGCGTGGGCATCACCGAATCCTTCATGCAAGCCGTCAATCAGGACGCCGAGTATGATCTGATCTCCCCCAAAACCCTGGAACCGGTCAAAAAACTACGGGCCCGGGCCGTGTTCGATCTGATCGTGGAGATGGCTCATAAAAACGGAGAACCGGGAGTGATCTTTCTGGATAGGATCAACGCCGCCAATCCCACGCCTCAGCTTGGGCGCATCGAATCGACCAACCCCTGCGGCGAGCAGCCGCTCCTGCCCAACGAAGCCTGTAACCTTGGCTCGATCAATCTTTCGCCCCTGGTTATAGACGGTCAGGTGGATTGGCCGCGCTTGCGCGATGTGGTGCGGGATGCGGTGGAGTTTCTGGATGATGTGATCGACTGCTCCAAGTTTCCCCTGCCGCAAATCGAGGATATGGTGCGAACCAACCGCAAGATCGGGCTGGGCATCATGGGCTGGGCCGACCTGCTTTACCAATTGCGTCTTCCCTATGCCAGCGATGAAGCTGTCGCTCTGGCGGAAGAATTAATGGAGTTTATCGATTTCGAGGCCAAGCAACGATCGCTGGAATTGGCATCACTCAAGGGCAGTTTCCCCAGTTTTGCCGGCAGTGTCTTTGCCAGCGGTGCCTGGGAGCGACAGTCTCTGAAACGGAACTGGCCGCAACTGAACAAAGAGATCAAGCGCCAGGGTCTGCGCAACGCCACGCTCACCACCATCGCGCCCACCGGCACCATCAGTATGATCCTGGATACCTCCAGCGGCTGTGAGCCCAACTTCTCGCTCGTTTATGTGAAAAATGTGATGGACGGGGATAAACTGCTATATGTCAACAAGTGGTTCGAACAGGCTTTGGAACAGGACCAGTTGCTGAGCCGGGAGCTCCTGGAACGGGTTTCCCAAAGCGGAACGCTGGCCGATATCGAGGAACTGCCCCAGGAACTGCGGCAGGTCTTTCAGACCGCGCACGACATCAGCCCGGAATGGCATATCCGTATGCAGGCTGCCTTTCAGAAATACACCGACAACGCGGTCAGCAAAACCATCAACTTTCCCCGGCACGCCACGGTCGAGGACATCCGCATCGCCTATGAGCTTGCCTATCATCTGGGTTGCAAGGGACTTACGGTCTATCGCGACGGCAGCCGGGAAAATCAAGTCCTGACCTTGGGTTCCAGCGTTTCCGAAGAGGGCAAGGTGGCGCCACGCAGCCGGCCGGAAGTCACCCGCGGCTGCACCCAGCGTCTGGAAACAGGTTGCGGGCATATGTATGTCACGGTAAACTCCGACACGCAGGGACCCTGCGAGGTTTTCGTTCAAATGGGCAAAGTCGGCGGCTGCGCCTCCGCGCAACTGGAAGCCATAGCCCGCCTGCTGTCTTTGGCGCTGCGTTCGGATGTCAAACTTGAGTCCATTGTCCGTCAGCTGAAAGGTATCCGCTGCCAGTCACCGATGTGGCACAAAGGCAAAATGATCACGTCTTGCGGGGACGCGGTTGGTCAAGCGCTGGAAGCTTATCTGAATGACTTCAGTGCTTTTATAGAATCAGCGCTGCCGGGCTCTGAGCCGTCCGATCCCTCTCCCCGGCAGGCCGGGATCCGTTTCAGCGCTTTGTGTCCGGATTGCGGCTCAACCATCGAGCATCTGGAAGGATGTCTCAAATGTCCCGCCTGTGGCTGGTCAAAATGCTGAAATATAGAATTATACGATTAGTTAGGAGATGCGATGCATTGTAAACATTGTGATAAAAACTTGGCTGTGCATGATCTATGGTGCTCCAATTGTGGGCATCAAACGCCCATCGTGAATCAGGATCTCTCCGCCTGGGCCAGCCTGCGCGGCAGCTGGGCCAAGCTGCGCGGCCAGCTGGGATCCAACATCCCCGCGGCGGCAGTTGTAATCCTACTCGGGATCATCCCCACAGCCGTTATCCTGTACCTGCTGCACAGTTTTGGCTGGCTGGACCTGGCTGCCAGCCAGACAGCCGGCTCGTTGTTATCGCAACTATTGCTTACGGGTATAGCCGTAGCTGTGTTTATTCCCATCCTGGTCATGCCGGCCAGGCCGGTGTGTGCCGACAGCGGTTACATCACTGGCTGGAAAAAGCTGCTGGCCAGTTTCAATGACTATCCCAAGTATTTGGCTCTGGGACTGATGTGCTCTTTGTATTATCTATTGATTTATCTCATCTGTTTTGGATTGCCCAATTTCGGAAGCGATCCCATCTTAAGGCTGGTTTGGGTGGTCTTGGTGACCTACTTCCTGGCGGTGCTGCTGCCGGTGCCAACGCTGATGGAGCGTCTGAGGATCAATGCCTGGAAGGCTTTGAAGACTTCATACCAGTATTTTCATGTGGTGCGTTGGCAATTGTTTCTACTGCTCCTGGTGCTGGGGCTGATCAATGCTCTGGCCGTGATTTTGGTGCTGATCCCCTTGCTGGTGACTCTGCCCCTGAGCTGGTACGCGGTGCGGGACTATGTGGACAAACTTCTGGAGTATGAAATAATCCGCGACAAGCCGCGCAAGAAGGCCTGATGAACCGTAAAGAGATCATATCGCTGGTAATCCTGGTTCTGGTGATCGGATATGGAGCCTGGAACTTTATCCATCGCTCTTACCACGACACCAAAATGGACCAGGATCTGCTGGACACCGTGGTCACTATCTCAGCGCGCTCCAAGGTCAAAACCGTCGGCGCGGAAATCGATTCCGTCTTTGCCTACATGCGGGCTCTGGAGCAGAAATTCAACGATTATGATCCGCGGAGTTGGGTGTCGAAGCTCAATGCCTCAGCCGGCCAGGGTATCCCCATGGATGCCGACGCTTTTCAACTGCTGTGTTTGGCTGACAGCCTGCATCGACTCACAGGCGGCTTGTTTGACATTACCGTCAAGCCCCTATACGATCTGTGGGGTTTCAGTTCTTCCGGTTGGTTGGCGGGCGACAGTCTGGCACCGCCGGATTCGCTGCTCATCAAGGATACGCTCAAGCGGATCGGGTTTGAGAAGCTGCGCTATGACCGTGACAAGATCTGGTTGCCGCCAGGCATGCAGATCACCTTTGGCGCTCTGGCCAAGGGTTACGCGCTGGACAAGGCGCGGGAGTTCATGCAGCAACGCGGTTTCCTGAGCGGACAGATCGATTGTACCAGCAGCATGACCTTCTTCGGACATAAACTGGCCCAGGTGGTCAGCATCCAACATCCCCGGCCCCAGCCGCAACAAGAGACTATCGGCAGTTTCCGGATCAGGAACGGTTCGCTCAGCACCTCCGGGGATTACCAGCTCTATTTCGATTACGAGGGTCGCCGCTACCACCATATCCTTAATCCCCGCACCGGTTATCCGGCTGCCGATACATATTCGGTGACGGTGATCAATCCTTCGGCTGCTTTGGCCGATGGTCTTTCCACCGCACTGTTTTTGCTGTCCCCCGAGGCCGCTTTGAACGCGGCCAAAAGGTATCCCGGCACCAATGTGGTGATCTTTTATCAGTCCAATGGCAGCACGGTGTCGCTGAAAAGCCTGGGCATGAAAGATCTTGATTGGCGCGAAGAGCAATGAGCATCCCTGATCTCCAATCCACTGCCGATGCCAGGCGCATCAGCATCGACAAGGTCGGCGTCAAAGGGCTCCGCTATCCGATCGTGGTGGAGGATCGCAGCCAGGGCCAGCAACAGACCGTGGCCGACCTCAATCTCTACGTTGAACTGCACCATAGCCGGCGCGGCACTCACATGTCACGCTTCGTAGAGGTCCTGAACCGCTTTCACAGGGAGAGCATTATCGGCCAGTTGGACAAATTGCTGGTGGAACTTAAATCCCGGCTGAAAGCGGACGCCGCCTACATCGACATCGATTTCCCCTACTTTATCCGCAAGCGGGCTCCGGTCTCTGGCATCGCCTCGCTCATGGACTATGAGTGCCGCTTCAATGCCAGCTTCCGGGACGAGTACAAACTCTGGATCGGCGTCCGGGTTCCCGTCACCACGCTCTGTCCCTGTTCGCGGTCGATCTCCGCAGCAGGCGCGCACAATCAGAGGTCTTTTATCACGCTTCAGCTCCGCTATCGTGATTTCGTCTGGCTGGAAGAGATGATAGAATGGGCCGAGGCTGCTGCCAGTTCTCCGGTCTGGCCCTTGCTCAAACGGGCCGATGAGCGCTATGTGACCGAAGCGGCTTATGCGAATCCCAAATTCGTGGAGGATATCGTGCGCGAGCTGACCCAGACGCTGCAAGCCGATCCTAGAATCCTGGAGTTTGATCTCTCCGCCGAAAACCAGGAATCCATTCACAATCACAACGCCTATGCTTCGGTCTATCGCGACCTGAAGCGCTGATTCCCGCCTCGAAGAAGCCGGCCTCCTTGACCCCGCTGCAGCTGCCAGACCCCGTTTCACACCGCATCCTGGCCAACGGGTTTAAATACATCGTGCAGCCCGACCACGCACATCCTGTGCTCAGTTTGCAGTTGTACATCAAAACCGGCTCCTGCTGGGAAAATCCCCTTGAAAGCGGATACTCGCATTTTGTCGAGCATTTGGTGTTCAAGTCCACCCGCAATTTCGGCTACAATCAGCTGATGCAGTTTGTGAACACGTTGGGTGGCACTCTGAACGCCTACACCGATTTCGACTGTACCTGTTTTTATCTATCACTGCCTTCGGAATTCTGCGCCGATGCCCTGCAAGCGCTGTCCGAGCTAGTAATCCATCCCACCTTCGGCAGCTCCGATGTCGCCTTGGAAAAGGACATCATTCTGGAGGAATTGAATGAGCTGCGCAATGACCCGGAATCCGACTGGCTGGAGTTTGTGCAGGCATCCTGCTTTCTCGCCAATCCCTTGCGGCAGCCGGTATTGGGCACCCCCGTCTCCGTTCGCTCGGCCAGCCTGTCCAAACTACGGGCCTTTTTCGCTCAACGCTATCAGCCCCAAAACGCTTTTCTGGTTGTCGCCGGAGACATCGCACAGTCAGCGCTGCAGCCTTTAGTGCTTGATCATTTTGGCAGCTGGCAAAACACCAGTACGACACCAAAACCGGATTTCAGTATTTGGCTGGAACCGGAACTGCCCCAGCGGAGACAGATCCAACGCCGCCGCGAGACCTGCTTCCTGTGCTACGCCCTGCCCGAACTGACAGACTCCCATCCCGCGAGCGACGCGCTGCTGATCGCCTTGCGGTATCTGGCTCAAGGCCGCTCCTCGCGTCTGTTCCAACGCTTGGTGGAAGAGGAGAAACTCTGTTCCAATGTCCGGCTTTACTCCTATAGCGGCATACTGAGCGGCATGTCCGTGATCCTGCTCAGCCCCACCCACAGCCGCCATCTGGACCGTTGCTCAGCGATCTTTGAGCAGGAATACCGTCAACTGCTGGCGGGAGCGCTACCGGCAGAAGAATGCGAACTGGTCAAACAGGATATCGTCAATACCTGGCGCTATGGCTTTGAAAGCATGGAAAGCCTCGCCGGCATGCTGGGCGCGGAAGAATTCATCGGCGGGTATCAGCAGCTGTACCATTACGACCAAACTGTGGCCAGGATCACCTTGCAGCAAGTTTTGGATGCCGTCCGACGCTATTGGCAGGAACCGTATCTGGTCACTTTGCGCCAAAGCCCCAATACAAAAGCATTGCCAGCCCCGAAGCGCAACGCTAAACAGGTTACCCCGAAAGATCAGACACCACCCGGACCAGCTCCCCAACTGAGATTTCCCACAACCAGCTTAGCATCAGTCGACATGACAGAGCTGGCTCCAGGCTATTATCAATGCAGCCTGCCTTCCGGATTACGCTTATTGCACCGGCACACACCCGGACGGCCGATCACCGGTTTTGCCCTGGCCGTGCCGGTCTCACAACTCAACGAACACCCGGATCAGCGCGGAGTGAACTATCTCTGCTCCGGCACCATGCTGCATTCCAGCCAGAACCTCACGCACGCCGAGGTGCTGCGCTACAGCCGCGAGCGGGGTTTGAGCCTGAATGTGGAGCAACATCTCGACACCACCGTATTTGCCGGAAAGTGCTTTCATGACGAGCTTCCTGCAGCTTTGCAACTGCTTGCGGAACTGCTTATGCGACCGGTCTTCGAGCCGGGCTGGCTAAAAACGGTCCAGCTTTCCACGCTCGATCACCTGCGCCGGGACCGTCGCAATCCGGCGATCGCGGCATATCTGGGCTGGCTGCAGATGGTCTTTGGGACGGACAGCCCTTATGTGCGCAACACCGGCCGTGCCAGCGAACTCAGCCGCCGCACCCGGGAGCAGGTTGTAGCCTGGCACGCTCAGCATTACCAACCGCAGGCCTTTACCCTGGCCGTGATCGGCGCCGCTGATCCCAGTTCAGTTCAGGAATGGGCTCACAGCCTCTTTGCGCCCAACGCCGCCACAGCTTTAACCACAGGCAACGAGCCGCCCCTCCCCCACTCCAGCCTGCGCCGCCGTAAAACCCTCAAGCTGGATTCCCGGCAGTCCATTGTGTATCTTGGTGGTTTTGCTCCGGCTTCCGAAGCCCATATGCAGACCACGGCTTTTTACGTCCTGGCCCAGATCCTGGGCGGGGATATGGATTCCCGACTGTTCACCGTAATCCGCGAAAAATACGGCTACGCCTATCAGACCGGCTTCGATTACGTTTCCCTGCGCCAAACCGGCTTTTGGAACGCCTATGCCTATTGCGACCGGGACGATCTGAACGCCTGCCTGCGTCTTTTGCGGGAGATCCTGGCTTCGGTTTGTGAACACGGCGTCAGCGCGGAGGAATTGCTTCAGGCGCAGAATTATCTCTGCGGCCAAACCAGATTCGAGCAGGAAAACTCGTCCTTGCACGCCATGCTGCTGGCTTCGCTCGGCGCGGTGGGCTATGATCCTCTCTTCTATTACCGGCGCGAAGAACGCATCCGCGCCTGCGACCGCGAGCTGTTAAGGCAGCTGGCTCAATCCTGGCTTTCCCCATCCAACCAATGGATCTGCGTCTGCCCATGATCAGCCTCGGCATCGATATCGGCTCACGCAACACCAAGATCGTGCTCTACGAAGCCACTCAGGGCATCATCCTCCACTCTGCCTGGCAGGCGACGGAAACCTCGCCCCGACGCGGCGTGGAAGCGCTCCTGAAAGATGCCGGGGAAGCGGCGAGCGAGATCCGTCCTGAAGCGACGGCCTGCACCGGATACGGACGTAAACTCTACAGCGATACGGCGCGCCTGTTTTCCGAAATTTCCTGCCATGCCGCCGGAGTGCGCTATTTCTACCCCGGGGCCAGGACCATCATCGACATCGGTGGACAGGATTCCAAGATCATCACCTTGGAAGTCGGCGGCAAGGTCAGGGATTTTGCCATGAACGACAAATGCGCCGCGGGAACAGGGCGTTTTCTGGAAATGACCGCTCTGCGGCTGGATTGCCCCATCTCCGGACTGGCCGCCCTGACGGGTCGCTCCACGCGCCAGCTCAGCCTTTCCTCCACCTGCGTGGTCTTCGCGGAGTCCGAAATCGTGGGCCTGATCGCCGCTGCCACGGAACCTGCCGATATCGCCCGCGCCGTGCATGAGTCGATCGCCAAGCGCGTACTGAGCCAGCTGAGCGCGTTGGAATTCTCGCCGCCATTGGTTTTTACCGGCGGAGTGGCGCAGGACGCGGCTTTGGCAGCCTGCCTGGCAGCCCAGTTGCAGGAAGAGGTCAGCGTTCCGCCCGATCCCGAAATCACCGCCGCCCTGGGCGCGGCGATCCTGGCGGTGCCATGAAAGCGGATCTGCATATTCACGCTCAATTCAGCTACGACAGCAGGATCCAGGCGGAGGCCTTGATCGAACAAGCCATCCTGCATCATTACGGACTGATCGCCATCACCGAACATCTGGACCTGATGCCTTATGAACTGACCCGCTTCGGCCTGCCTTCATTTTCCAAGTATACGGCTTTGCTCCGGTCTTTACAGCCCCAAGCGGCAAAAGCTTCGCTGCGCCTGCTCTGCGGGGTCGAAGTGGGCGATTGGCACCGCGTGAAAGCATTTGCCGACGACTTTTTGGCTCAACTGGAGTTTGACCTCAAACTGGGCGCGGTGCACTTTCTCAGCGACCACACCAATGTCGCCGTGCCCCTGCGCCGGGCGCTGACGGCCGCCCAAACCGAGGATTACTATCGCCAAAACCTGCAATTGGTTCAAGGCTGCGACGCGCAGGTCCTGGCGCATCTGGGCGTCTACAAACGCTACTACTCCCAGACGCCGGACGAAAGCCATTGCCGCGGCTTGCTCCGGGATATCTTTGCGGTGCTCATCGAGCGCGGCATCGCGCTGGAGATCAACTTCTCCGGCCTGCGCAAACCCTATGGCAGATTACTCCCGGAGACCTGGCAGATCGAGCTCTACCGGGAAATGGGCGGAGATCTGTTCAGCATCGGCAGCGACGCTCACCAACTCCAGCATTTCGACGACCATTACTCCGCGCTGCCCGAGTGGCTGTTCTCAAGCCAGGTTAGATTTCCCGTTTGATCTGCCCGGCATGTGGCAGGGATGTTTTGCCAGCATCATCGGCTTGGCCCGGATCATATCTGCCTAAAGCCCTGCTTGCGGGTGGCTGATTTGCATCTACTGAGCTTACCTTAGACTTCGCCTGTCTTCAACGGGCAGTGTACGGGAAGTTCAGGAGAGGCATAGCAGAGAGCCGTCAGGAAGCGGCTGGCGAGGGTCGATCCGGCTTTTTGCTTGACAGATATCAAATGGCAGGCAAAATGCTATTTTCAAAGTTTGATAACAGAGAAATATGCCATACCTTGCCAGGCAAGGGCGCGGGAGAATATGATGAAGTACTTCAGGAAACTGATCGGCGAAAAGTGCTATTTGTCGCCGATATCCATCGAAGACACCGAGCGTTACACCGAATGGGTCAACGACATGGAGATCGGGCAATTCGTGCTTTTCTCCTCGGCGATCTATGACGTGGAAAAAGAACGGGAAGCGCTGAAGCGAATCATGCGCGAAAGCTATAGTTTCGCGATCGTGGAGAAGGATACCAACAAGGCGATCGGAAATTGCGGGTTGATGAGTGTCAGCCAGGTTCACCGCCATGCCCAGTTCGGCATCTTCATTGGCGAAAAGACCTATTGGAACCAAGGCATCGGCAGCGAAGCCACCCTACTGACGCTGGATTACGGATTCAACATCCTGAATCTGAACAATATCTCGCTGGAGGTCTTTGCCTTCAACCAGCGCGCCATCCGCTGTTACGAAAAGGTCGGATTCCAGTATGTGGGCCGCCGGCGCAGCTATGTCTACATGGCGGGCCAATATCATGACGTTCAGATCTACGACATTCTGGCGCAGGACTTTAACAGCCCATACGTCAACCAGTTGTTTGAACGCAGCATCAGCGACGAAGCCGGTCGCAGCAAGATCACCATCGTCTGAGCTTCAGGATGCCTGCACACAGGTGTTATCCGGTGCTTCCACCGGCCTGCCGGATAATCGGGAAAACCAGCTGAAATACTCATGTTTCGCAAACTGAAGGGCCAGTCCGGCGCGCTGCAGGTGCTGCAAACCGCGGTGGAGCACGACCGGATCGCCCAAGCCTATCTCTTTCACGGCGGCGACGGAGTGGGCAAATTCACCGCCGCGCTCTATTTTGGCATGGCGCTCAATTGCCTCGCCAAAAGCGAATTCCGTCCCTGCGGCGTGTGCAACAATTGCCGCCGTTTCAGCGCCTTCGACCATCCGGACTTGATCTACCTCTTTCCCTCCCCCAACTGGCCATTCAGCGCCGACGGCGAATTCAAGAAGGAAGAGGACTACGCGCAGTACCGGGCCTACATTAAAAACAAGATCGCCAGCCCCTGGCAGGAGTTCTGGTTCAGCGCTTCCTGCGAGATTCGGGTCGACAGCGTCCGCCAGCTGATCCGGCGGTTGGAGTTATCCGCTTTTGAGGCCAGTTACCGCATCTGTATCATCGAAAACGCAGACGCGATGAACACCGCGACCGCCAACGCACTCCTGAAAACGCTGGAGGAACCTCCACCTGCCACGGTGCTGATCCTGACCACCGAACGCCTGGCCTCGCTCCTGCCCACGATAGTCTCGCGCTGCCAGCCAGTGTATTTTCAGCCTGTCCCGCCCCGTATCGTGGAAGAACTTCTCAGCGCTGAATTCAACGCCACCACCGAACAAGCCCGCACGGCGAGCCGCATCGCTGACGGCAACGTCAAAAGAGCGATCCATCTGGTGCAAAGCGAATCCTCAGGGATCCGGGACCGTGCCTATGAGATCCTGCAACAGGCCGCGCTTGGACATGACTGGCAGTTCTGGCAAAATCTGCAGAGTCCGCAGGCGCGCCCCACAGCCGAGACGACGATGGAATTGATCAAATACCTGAACCTGTTTGTGTCCGATCTGAATTTGGTTTTTAATGCTCCGGAGCAGCTTGTCAATATCGACAAAAAAGACTGGCTGCAAGAGGCGCGGGACAATCTGGTGCGTTGCGACGCAGCGCAACTGGCCGACCGCGTGTGGCAATATCTGCTGCAAACAGAGGATCTGGCGCGCAAAGTGAACGGCAACGTGAATCTGCAACTGGTGCACATCAACCTCTATTTCGCGCTCTGCAAGGTTTTCCGGGGCTGATGTCCGAACGCAGGCTGGCCCGCAACATCAGCATGATGTCCGTCTCGGTTTTTTTAAGCCGGATCCTGGGCTTGGTGCGCGATCAGGTGATGGCGTTTTGCTTCGGCACCACGCTGCTCAACGATGCTTTCGTGGTCGGCTTCAAGATCCCCAATCTCCTGCGCAGCCTGTTTGGCGAAGGCGCGCTTTCGGCGTCCTTCGTCCCCATCTACAACGAGATCGGCATCCGCGAGGAGCGGCAGGGTCAGATCAGTTTCGCCCTGCAGGTGTTGGGGATCCTGACCGTGTTTTTGCTGGCCCTGACTGCAGTGGGCATCATTTTCGCCCCCTGGATCGTGAAACTTATCTATCCCGGCCTGGCCGAACAGACCTACCGTTTGGCCGTGATCCTGACCCGCATCATGTTGCCCTATCTGCTCTGGATCGGGCTTTCGTCCACCCTGATCGCGATTCTGAATTCCCACGACCGTTTCTTCATGACCGGCCTTTCTTCCGGATTGCTCAATGTCGGCATGATCCTGAGTCTGGTGGTGCCGCGCTTCGTCTTCGGGATCGAAGGCGTGGCGCTGGTGCGCTGGGCGGCATGGGGCGTGTTTGGAGGCGGATTCCTGCAAACGGTGATCAATTTCCCCTACCTGAAACAGCTGGGCTATCCCCTGCGGATGTTTTTCCGTTTCGGCGGCGAGGCTCTGCGCACGCTGTGGCGGCGTTTGATCCCGTCCTTGATCGGCGTGGGCATCCGCGAGATCAATCTGATCGCCGACAGCCTGATGGCGTCCTTTCTGGCTGTGGGCAGCATCTCCGCCCTGGAATACGGCAACCGCCTCTTTCAACTGCCGCTGGGCATCTTCGCCATCTCCACCGGGACCGCTCTTCTGCCCAGCTATTCGCGCTCGGTGACGCGCAACGATTTTGACGAACTGTCCCGCCATCTGCGTTTCGCCTCGGTTAGTTTGGCCTACGTGCTGTTGCCGGTCACGACGCTGATTTTGGTGCTGGGTGGCGATCTGGTTCAAGTGCTGTTCCAGCGCGGGGCGTTCGATGCCAAAGCCACGCTGTGGACGACGCAGGCACTGATTTTCTATAGCCTGGGCCTGGTCTTCTTCGGACTCAACCAAACCCTGACCCCGCTCTTCTACGCCAACAAGGACACCCGCACCCCGGTGCGCATCGCGGCGGCCATGGTGGCCCTGAATATCGTTCTCAACTTCGTTCTGATGCAATTCATGCAGCACCGCGGCCTCGCCCTTTCCACCTCGCTCACGGCGCTGGTCAACTATGTGGTGCTGATGGTCTTGATACGCAGGAAACTGCCTCAACTGGAGTTTGGCGGCATTCTGGCCAACATCGCCAAAACCCTGCTCTGTTGCGGTATCCTGCTACTGGCTCTGCTGGCTGCGCGCCAGCTCTACCGTCCGCAGGGGTTGTGGCAGATTATTGTTACCGATCTGGCTCTGGTCGCCCTTAGCTGTTTGTTGTTTTATCTGCTGGGACGTCTTTTCAAACTGGACTATCTGGCCAACGCGCTGCACGGTTTATGGAAAAAACGCCGCCTCTGATCGCGCAAAAACTACACCTGCTTCCGGAAGCGCCGGGGATCTATCTGTGGAAGGACTCCTCCGGAGAAGTGATCTACGTGGGCAAGGCAAAATCGCTGGATAAACGCATCAGATCCTATCTGAGCGAATCCGCCAAGGATCCCAAGACCGAACAGCTGGTGCGGCATATCGCGGATCTGGACTATATCATCACCTTGTCCGAGCATGATGCTTTCATCCTGGAAGCGACCCTGATCAAGCGTCACAAGCCCAAATACAACATCATGCTCAAGGATGACAAGCAATACCCCTTTGTCAAGATCACGCTCAACGAAGATTTTCCCCGCATCCTGGTCACGCGTGACGTGGTGCGCGACGGTTCACGCTATTTTGGGCCTTTCACCGACGCCCGTTCGCTGCGGATGACACTGCGCAATTTCGAGTGGGTCTTCCCCATCCGCACCTGCGGCCGCAAGATCACGACGGACCGAATCAGATACAAAAACGCCTGTATCAATTACCAGTTGGGCAAGTGTCCCGCGCCCTGCATCGGAGCGATTTCGCAGGCCGATTACATGCGCATCGTCAGGCGTCAAATGGGCTTTTTCGAGGGCCGACATCAGGAGGTCGTGGACGAATTCCGCGCTGAGATGAACGCTCTGGCGGATGAGTTGAAGTTCGAGGCAGCCGCACACATGCGCGACCGCATCCAGGCGATCGAAAAGATCCGCAAGCATCAGGTGGTGTATTCTCCCGATTCCCAGAATATCGATGTGCTGGGCTTTTATCAGGAGGAAAACATCGCCGTGTGCGTGGTGCTCAGAATCATGAGCGGCATGGTCGTCAACCGCGAGGATTATCCTCTCAGCAATACGGAAAACCAAAACCCGGAGCGGATCCTGGCCGCCTTCATCCAATTGTATTACGCGGAGAAGGATGAACTACCCACGGAAATCCTTCTGCCTTTCGCGCCGGCGGATTGGGAGGATCTGAACCAATGGCTGCTGGGCAAACTCTCCCTGCCCCAACGCGGCGAAAAGAGCAAATTGTTGGCGATGGCCAAACGTAACGCCTTTCAACTCGTGGAAGAACGCAAGCTGGCGCATCTGCGCAAAGCCAACCGCACGATCTTTCCGATCCAGGAACTCAAAGAAAAACTCGCCCTGCCCCGCCTGCCGCGTAAGATGGCCTGTCTGGACATCTCCACCATCCAGGGCAGCGATACTGTGTCCTCGGCGGTTTTCTTCGAAAACGGCAAACCCAGGAAGAAATTCTATCGCCACTTTATCATCCGCAGCATCGACACGCAAAACGACTACGCGGCTCTGCAGGAAACGCTGACCCGCTTTCTCGCCGAGGCAGCCAAAGAACCGCTGATGCTGCCTGATCTGATCATCATCGATGGCGGTAAAGGCCAGCTGGCGGCCTGCGGGGAAATCCAGGCCCAGTCGGAACATCCTGACATTCCTCTGATCTCCCTGGCCAAACGGGCTGAGGAGATCTATACCCCCCACCGCCAGGAATCCATAATCCTCGCCCGATCCTCATCCTCATTGCGCCTGCTGACCTCCATCCGGGACGAGGCGCACCGCTTCGCCATCAATTTCCACCGCAGCCGGCGCAGCAAACGCACCCTGGCCAGCGAACTGGAAACGATCCCGGGAATCGGCGAACAGACCAAGTTTCTCCTGCTGAAGGAGCTGGGATCAGTGGAAGCAGTACGTCATGCAAGTATCGATAAACTATCTTCCATCAAGGGTATAGGACATAAGACTGCAGAACAAATCCATGCCTTTTTCCAGAATGAGCTTGACAAACCAAGCACATGAAATTTATAGGTTTACGTAAGTTAAATGAATATAGATGAGGTGAACAATGTATCTCTACCCCAAGCCCCGGAAGAAATCCGTCATGCCGACCGACTATCGTAACAAGATTCTCACGGCTGCCATCAAAGTGTTTGCCCAAAAAGGGTATATGAACACGACCATGTCCGATATCTCCATTCATGCCAAGGTGGGTATCGGAACTCTGTACAACTATTTCCGCAACAAAGACGATCTCTTGCTGCAGTGCATGAAGAAGACCATCGAAGAAGAGATCCACCAGATTCAGATTGCCAGCGAAAAGATCAAGGATCCCATCGATAAATTGCACAATTTCTTCATCAAGCACGCCGAACTGGTTGCCAGCAAACCCTACATCGCCAAATTCCTGGTGGTGGAGCTGCGTCAAAGCGAAGGATTTTACAAGCGCAATCCTTCCTACAATCCCCTGCATTATTATATGGACTACATCGGCAAGATCCTGAAAACCTCGATGGAGAAGGGCCGCATCCGCAAAGTCGATATCAATACCCTGACCTATATGCTGGTGGGCTCCATGGACATGATCTTCACCCAATGGCTGATCAGCGGAAAAACACTGCAGATCGAGCCGCTCATCAACAATATCCGCGAGATCCTCAAAGTCGGCATCGGGCAGGAAAAAGCCTGATCCTGTCTGGCCTACATAGCAAGCAGCAACAAGTACTGCCGGTTTACGGCTTATAAGGAACGACCATGGAAATATCGCAACGGGCCCGGGAAATCCAGGCCTCGCCGATCCGTAAGTTGATGCCACACGCCAATGCCGCGAAGAAACGGGGCATCAAGATCTATCACCTGAATATCGGCCAGCCCGATATTCCGACCCCACAGGTCATGATCGACGCCTATCATAGCTTTTCCGACAAGGTGCTGGCCTACGGTCCCTCGCAGGGTCTGGACGCCTACCGGCAAGGCCTGGTGCGGTATTACGCCAATTGCGGCATCAGCCTGACCGAGGATGAGATTATCATCACCACGGCTGGCTCCGAGGCCATTACCTTTGCCATGCTGGTGGTGTGTGGTGTGGGAGACGAGATCCTCGTCCCGGAACCATTCTACACCAACTACAACGGCTTTGCAACCATGGCCGGGATCATTCTGCGCCCGATCACTACCTTCGCCGAGACCGGTTATCAATTACCGGACAACGCGTACATCGAGCCCCTGATCAATGACCGGACTATGGCGATCATGCTCTGCAATCCCGGGAATCCGACCGGCACGGTCTATCCCCGGCAGGACATCCTGCGCCTGGCGGAGTTGGCCCGTAAACACAATCTATATGTGATCTCGGACGAGGTCTACCGCGAATTTGTCTACGAAGGCCTGTCCCACACCAGCATCCTCGACGTCCCGGACTTTGCCCTACACGCCATCATGGTGGACAGCGTCTCCAAACGCTATAGCGCTTGCGGAGCCCGCATCGGCTGCATCGTTTCCCACAACAAGGAACTGATGGCGGCCGCATTGAAGTTTGCCCAGGCGCGCTTGTGTCCCCCCACAGTGGACCAGCTGGCGGCTTTGGCTTGCGTCAATCTGGGTCCTGAGTTCTTCGGACCCCTGATCCGCGAGTATCAGGCCCGGCGGGATTTGGTTTACGATGCCCTGACCAGGATCCCCGGCGCTGTCTGCGTGAAACCTCAAGGCGCATTCTACATCGTGGTCAAGCTGCCCATCGAGGATTGCGAGCATTTCGTTACCTGGCTGCTGGACGAATTCTCCATCGACGGCGAAACGGTCATGGGCGCTCCGGCAGAAGGTTTTTACGCCACGCCGGGGCTGGGCCGTGACGAGATGCGGCTGGCTTATGTGCTCAATGAGCAAGATTTACGCAAGGCCATGCATATCTTCAGCGAAGGTTTCACCGCCTACAAACAACGCCGGGGCTAAGCTGGCCCGCAAAGGATTGGTGGCATGAAAACGAAGAGAAAGATCGAACCTTTCCTCTATCTGTTGCCGGCCTTGTTCCTGTTGGTCCTGTTCCGCCTGATCCCCATCATCATGTCCTTCTGGATCAGTTTCTTCGATTTCAGGGTGACCGGTATCGGCGAATTCATCGGACTGGCAAATTACAAGGCCATGCTGGCCGATCCCGAGTTTTGGCAATCGCTGCTCAACACTTTCTGGCTGGTGCTTTTCGTAGTGCCAGCCAGCCTTGTTTTTCCTCTGATCTTTGCAGTGTTGCTCAATCAGATCAAGTGGCTGAAAGGCTTTTTCCGCACCATCTATTTCATGCCTTTCGTCACTTCGCTGGTCGCTGTCTCCATTGTCTGGAAGATCATCTTCTCAGAACAGGCCGGACTGGCCAATTCCTTTCTCAAATGGATCGGCCTACAGCCCCAACTCTGGCTGGCCGAGCCCAAAGGTATCTTCACTCTGCTTTTCTCATCAATGGGCATCAACATTCCGGCCTGGATGGGCGGGCCCTCGCTGGCTCTCTTCAGCATCATTATCATGACGGTCTGGAAAGGCCTGGGCTACAATACGATCATTTATCTGGCCGGGCTGCAAAACATCTCCCCGGTTTACTACGAAGCCGCCGAGATCGACGGCGCCAGCAAGCTGCGCCAATTCTTCCGCATCACACTGCCCCTGGTCTCGCCTACAAGCTTTTACGTCCTGCTCATGACCACGATCGTCAGTTTCCAGGCCTTCGCCCAAGTGTATCTGATGACGGACAAAGGAGGTCCGTTGGGTACCACGAAACTGATCGTGTATTATATTTACGAAACCGGCTTCGACAACCTGCAAATGGGCTATGCCAGCGCGGTTGCCCTGGTGCTGTTTTTCATCGTTCTGGGCTTGACCATACTCCAGCGGCGGCTGGAAAAGCATGTCAACTACTAAGGGGGAAACGATGCGCATCAGATTCAGCACTGTCATCATTTACCTGTTGCTCGCACTATGCGGCCTGAGTATGATCGTTCCCTTCATCTGGATGATCTCGACTTCCCTGATGACGCAATCGGAATTCAATAAAAACGACTCCATCTTCATCCCCAAAGAGGAGTATCACGTCTGGACCCGGGACGGAGTGGAGCGCAAGGTCATCCTGGTCACTCAAAAAGAAGAAGCCAGCGTTATCCATGTCTTGGACGAGAACGACCAGATCTCGCCGGACTTTGAGGAATACCTGAGTGTGCCGGCCTCAGAGGTCCGGTTGGTGACCAAGAAGCCCAGCTTCCAGTTCGGCAATTTCGTCCGTGCCTTTAAGAAGGTCCCTTTCGCCACCTACTTTGCCAATACGCTTTATGTGTCCTTCCTGACGTTGATCGGGGGTTTTTTCACCTCCATCTTTGCCGCCTACGCCTTCGCCCGGATGGAATTCAAAGGCAAGGATTTCCTCTTTTACCTTTTCCTATCCATGATGATGGTGCCTGAGCCTATCTACCTGATCTCGTCCTACATGCTGCTGGACAAGCTCAATTGGCTGGACACCTACAATGCTCTGATCATCCCTTGGTGCGTGAACATCTTCACAATTTTCCTCTTCCGCCAGCATTTCAAAGCCCTGCCGCAGGAGCTCTTCGACGCCGCCTCCATTGACGGCTGCAGCACCTTCGGCATGCTGTGGCGGATCATTCTGCCGCTCTCCAAGCCCATCATCGCCACCGCCTCGATCTTTTCGCTGATCGGATCCTGGAACAGCTTCATGTGGCCGCTGGTGATGACCGACCGGCCGGAATTGCGGGTATTACAGGTGGGGCTCAGCTATTTCAACCAGGAGGCCTCGACCCAGACCACGCTGCTGATGGCGGCTTCCACGTTCAGTATTCTTCCCATCCTGCTATTGTTCTTTATCGCGCAGAAACAGATCATCGCCAGTTATGCCAAAGCTGGCCTGAAAGATTGATGCCAGGCTTTGCCGGCATCCAAGCTCCGGAGATTCAATGAGTAAAAGTAAAACCGATATCAACCAGATCAAAAGCCAGATCCGCAAGACCGGTCCGGCACCCAAATCCAAGGTCGCTTACAAAGTCCCGCCCAAAGCCGCTCCTATCGATGATGCCGTGATCCGGCCGCAACAGCTGGTCCCGCCACGCATCAACACCATCGTGGCCTGGGCGGTCTTTGCCGTGGCACTGGTGGTCTATCTGCTCACGCAGGCGCGTTCGCTCTCTTTCTGGGATTCGGGCGAATACGCCACCTGCATCAGCATCCTCGGCGTGCCCCATCCCCCCGGTAATCCTTTCTACATCATCTTCGGCCGGGCGCTGGTCACCTTGTTGGGCGGCTTTTTGCCCCATGCCTGGATCGCGGCATTCATTTCCACGCTCACCTCCGCCTTTGCCGTGATGTTCACCTACCTGATCACCGTGCAACTGACCAGCATGTTCAAGATCAAATACCGGGAATCCATCTTCGCCAGCGTGATCGCGGCCCTCTTCACCGCTTTCTCTTTCACCTTCTGGATGAACGCCGTGGAGGCGGAAGTCTATTCGGGCCTTGTCTTTTTCGTAAATCTGATCATCTGGCTGACCCTGTATTGGGTGCAACACGCGCGGGACTGGCACAACCAGAACTATCTGCTTTTGGTGGTGTATCTCTTTTTCCTGGGCTTCTGCGTGCACCAGACCGCGCTGCAAGTGGCGCCGGCCATCCTCTTCATCGTAGCCTATCCGATCCTGCTGGCCGGGCTGAAAAAACCGAATTTCTGGTATAAGGTCGTTGGCTATCTGGCTGCCCTGATCGTGGCTTACCTCATCTTCGGCGCCATCGGCAAAAGCCTCAGGATAGACGCCTTCGACCAGATCGGCTTCGTGCTCATGCTCCTGGCCTTGATGGTCGTCGAACTCGGCAAGGTGCTGGACAAACGCATTTGGGGCCTGGCTTTGCTGCTCATCGTCATGGGTGTCTCCGCGCATATTTATCTGCCGATCCGGGCAGCCGACAAACCATTCATCAATCTGGCCGATCCCAGTACCCCGCAACGCTTCGACGATTATTTCCAGCGCCGTCAATACAAATCCGAGCAGGAAACCTCGATGTTCGATCGCCGCGGCAACCTCTTCTCGCATCAGTTGGGGTATCATTTCCTGCGCTATTTCAGTTGGCAATGGTTCAAGACTGAAGCCGTAAACCGCTGGGTGAAACTGCCTCAGAACCTGATCGTGGGACTGGGTGGATTACTGGTCGCCTTTCTGGGCTTGTTTGGCGCCGTTTTCCACTTCCGGCGCAACAAACACAGCTTCAATTACTTCTTCGCCATCTTCTTCTGTACCTCGCTGCTCATGGTGTTCGTCATGAACCTGTCCTCGGAGGAAGTGCGCGACCGGGATTATTTCTTCGTGGTGGCCTACAACATGTGGGCGATCTGGATGGGCATCGGCGCACTGGCCGTGATCAGCCTGGCCAAGGCCAAAACAGCGCGCCTGCTTTTGGCCGCGGCTCTCACTTTCCTGCCGGTGTTCAACCTCGCGACGCAGTATCATGAACACGACCGCTCGCGCGAGCGGATCGCCCTCGATTATGGCCTCAACTTCCTCAATTCCGTGGAGGAAAACGCCATCATCTTCACCAACGGCGACAACGACACCTATCCCATCTGGTACGCGCAGGCGGTGAAAGATCCCTATTCCAGGGAACACCTGCACTCCGCCCGCGGCCTCTACCCCACATCCGAGTCCCAGGCCGCCATCCGCAAAGCCATGGACTACAAACTCCAACAATTGAAAGGCGTGCGCAAGGATGTCACCGTCGCCAATCTCTCGCTGCTCAACACTTCCTGGTACATCCGTCAGTTGCAGGATCTGGAAGGGGTGATCGTCAACTGGAGCGAGGATGAGATCAATTCCCTGGACGACCGCACCGGAAGCTTCCAGCGCTATCTATGGCAGGACAGGGTCACTTTCAGCGCCGGAGATCCCGCTGGGGAGCAGACTTTCAGCATCGATTACCGCGCCAATGCGGAAAATGATGACTTACAGGGCTTTTTCCCGCGCCGCGGCTCCGATTTCGCCGTGATCCAGATCGTCAAAGACAACTTTGGCAAACGCCCCATCTATTTCGCCGTCACCTGCGAAAACTACGTCGGCTTCGACGATTACCTGCGCAACGAGGGCATGGTCAGCCGCGTTACGCATGTGCGTGATCCCAAGGCCACGCAGATCGACATCGAGCGCCTGCTCACCAACATCGACAAGGTCTATCAATACCGCTCAATCGACGATCCGCGCGTATACAAAGACGACAACATGAAGCGCCTGATCATGAATTACGGCTCCGGCTACACCCGCGCCGCCATTCATTACACCAAGACCGGCGATTTCGCCAAGGCCGCCGCCTATGCCGCCGAAGCCCGTAAATACATCGATTCCGATCTCCGCATGACCGAATTCTACATCCGCTACTATGCCGGGCAAGGCCAGTGGGACAAGGTGGACAAGTTCATCGCCGACAACATCCTCACGCATCCCGAGGGCGACAGGATCTACAATACCTACGTCCTGAACTACATCGTGGAAGAGCATCCCGAGCGCTTCATCAAATATATGAAACAATTGCTCCTGTGGCAGCCCAATGAGACCGAATTCGCGAAATTGGCCTACTATTACGCGAATAAGTTGGATCAGTTCGATCGTGTAGACTCGCTTCTGAACGCGATCGAGGGACAGCTGGGCTATTCCCGACAACAGATCATGCAGGATATCTACAAGGCGCTGGAAATGTCCAATCCTACGGACACCCAGGCTAAGCCGGAGATTCCCTCCGCGCCTTGATTGATCTTTTGGTCAACAACGCAATTCCAGGGCGGAACTCAGTTTCCGCCCTTTTTTCGCATTCAGAAGTCTTGGCGATGGTTCCGCCCTGGCGCCCAGCTGGCCCGCCCCCCGTAGACTTCCCGAATACTGCCCCTGAGATGGACGGGAAGTCTAAGCGAAGCTGTCAGGATGCGGAGCAGTCAGCCGCCGGAGAGGATCCGGTGCCCATCACTTCCCTTTCTGCACACAACCTGGCTTGAGCCCGGCAATCCCCGCTCCAGAATAGCGTTGGCGCCCGACCCATGTAGATGACCGAAAATTGGTCTTGACAAATCCAGCCATCTCTGAATATATGAACATATAATCATAAATAAGGAAGACCCATGAACGCCGACTGCCTTTGCAAGAATATCTCCGCCGCCAAGCTGAACAAGATGCTCGCCGCGTTGCCCAGCGCGCAGGTGATAAAATATCTGAGCGATTTTTTCCGTGTCTTCGGTGACGGCACGCGCTTGCGCCTGCTCCATTTTCTCTCCCAACACGAGTTTTGCGTGGCCGACCTCGCGAACCTGGTGGGCATGCAGCATTCCGCGGTCTCGCATCAGCTCAAGATCCTGCGCCTGCACCGCCTCGTTAAATTCCGCAAAGAAGGCACCGTCAGCTATTACTCCCTGGACGACGACCACGTGCAGAAAGTGTTTGGCATCGCCCTGGAGCACATCCGGGAAGGGCTGACTCCGTGAGCGTGCAGGAATACGACATCCTGAACCTCGATTGCGCCGGCTGCAGCGCCAAAATCGAGGCAGAGATCCAGGCCCTGCCTGAAGTGAGCAGCGCCAATCTGGACTTTATCAACAAGAAGCTGATCGTCCAATATCACTCGTTGGTGGACAATCCCCTGCTGCGTTTGAACCAGATCGCAGGCTCCATCGAACCCGGCGTGACTTTCGCCCCTGCGGGCGCGGGAACTGAAGCCCGGCCCCAGCTTGGGCGCTGGCTCTGGCTGGGCCTGGGCGCGGTGCTTGTGGTCTCGACGCTGTTTATCGCCGCCCCAATGCAAATCTGGATCGGCATCGCGGGTTACCTGCTGGTGGCTCATCGCGTATTGCTCGGAGCCGCAAAATCGCTGTTTTCACGCCAGATCTTTTCCGAGCAACTCTTAATGAGCCTTGCCACGCTGGGCGCCATGGTCCTGGGCGAATATCTGGAGGCCGGTGCGGTGATGCTGCTCTACGAACTCGGATTGGAGCTGGAGCACAGGGCTGTGGAGCATTCCCGCCGCTCCGTGCGACGCCTCTTGTTGGTACGGCCGGAAACAGCGCACCTGCAAACTTCTGAAGGGATCCAGGCCGTCAAACTCGCCCAGATCAAGCCCGGCGACACCATCCTGGTTTATCCCGGCGAACGCGTTCCGCTCGACGGCATGATCAGCAAAGGCTCCAGCACGGTCGATACCTCGACACTGACCGGTGAGGCGGAGCCGCTTTATGTAAATCCCGGCACAGAGATTTTCGCCGGATTCATCAACCACGGCGGACTGCTCGAGATCCAGGTGCAAAGTACGGAGGCGGAAAGCGCCGTGGCTCGCATCCTCAAGCTCATCGACAGCGCTGGCAGCCGCAAATCCGCCCAGGAAAAGTTCATCACCCGCTTTGCCCGCGTTTATACGCCGGTTGTTGTGTTGCTTGCCCTGCTGGTCTTCGTAATGCCCACTTTGCTGGGCCAGCCTGCCGCCCTCTGGTTCAAGCGTTCGCTGGTTTTTCTCATCGTGTCCTGCCCTTGCGCGCTGGTGATCTCCATTCCGCTGACCTACTACATCGGTATCGGGCTCGCCGCGCGGGGCGGCATTATCTTCAAGGGCAGCGTCTTTCTGGACGCTCTGCGCCGGGTGCGGACCCTGGTTTTTGATAAAACCGGGACCCTCACCACCGGTGACCTGAGGGTGCAAAAGCTCCTTCAGCCTGCCGGAGCGGATCCCGCGGAACTGCTGCAGACTCTGTATCTCTGTGAATACACGTCCTCACATCCTTTCGCACGGGCCATCAAAGCCGCTTATCAAGGCAGCTATGACAGCGCTCTGGTCAATGCCTACTCCGAGTATCCCGGCAGAGGCGTGTTGCTGGAGTATGGCGGCGACCGTCTGATCGTAGGTTCGGAGGCTTTTCTCGGCGAATATGGCTTTGTAGGCCTGATCCGGCCGGACGGCCAAAGCGCCGTTCACGCAGTGAAGAACGACTTCTATCTCGGCTGCGCCACCTTCGGCGACGAACTGAAAACAGGCATCGCTGAAGCACTGACGGAACTGCGCCAACTGGGCATTGCCAACGCTGTCATGCTCTCCGGCGACCGGGCCGCCAAAGCGGAGCTGGTCTGCGCGCAGCTCAAGCTGGATCAATGTTTCGCAGAATTGCTCCCGGAACAGAAACTCGCACAACTGGAAGCTCTGATGCGCGAGTCCGATGGCCTCCTGGCCTACGTCGGCGACGGTATGAACGATGCTCCCGCCCTGGCCCGCGCTGACGCCGGCATCGCCATGGGCGACATTGGCAACCAGTCAGCGATCGAAACTGCCGACATCGTATTACTCAACGACAAGCCGCAGCAATTGGTCTCGGCTTTCCGCGTCTCGCGGCAAACCGGCCGGGTGGTGGTGCAAAACATCGTAACCGCCTTGGGGGTCAAGATCCTGGTCATGGCGCTCGGACTCGGCGGCGTCAGCGGCCTCTGGGAAGCGGTCATCGCCGATGTCGGCGTCACGTTGCTGGTGGTCTTCAATTCGCTGCGTCTGCTGAAGCCGGCACGGAGCGCTTGACAAAAAAGCGGCGACGGAAGTTTAAGGACAAATCATAGTTAAATGACTATATGGGAGCACTAATGCCAGTCCGTATCACATTACCCGAAGGCTCTGTCAAGACCTATCAGCAGGCCGTCACCGCCTTGCAGGTGGCGCAGGAGATCAGTCCCCGTCTTGCCGAGGCGGCGGTCTGCGCCGAGCTTGACGGCAAACTGGTCGATCTCGGCCACAGCATCGACCGCGATGCCCATCTCGTTCTGCACACCTTTCAGACCGACGCCGGCAAAGACATCTACTGGCACAGCACCGCGCACTTGATGGCTCAGGCGGTGAAACAGCTCTGGCCCGAGGTGAAAGTGACCATCGGGCCAGCCATCGAGCAAGGCTTCTACTACGATTTTGACCGCGACGCGCCTTTCTCGGAAGAAGAACTGGCCCGCATCGAAGAGCGCATGCGTGAACTCAGCCAACAGAATCTCGGTTACGAACGCCGCGAACTCACCAAAGCCGAAGCCATGGAGATCTTCGCCAGGATGGGCGAGACCTACAAGCTGGAGATCCTGAGCGAGATTCCGGACACCGAAGTGATCAGCAGTTACCAGCAGGGCGATTTTATCGATCTCTGCCGCGGTCCCCATATCCCCCATACCGGCAAGATTAAGGCCGTCAAGCTGCTCAAGTCCTCCGGCGCCTACTGGCGCGGCGACGAAAAGAACAAGATGCTGCAGCGCATTTACGGCATCAGTTTTCCCACCACCAAAGAGCTGGATCAGTATCTGGAGTTCCTAAGGCAGGCGGCCCTGCGCGATCACCGCAAGCTGGGTAAGGATCTGGATCTCTTTTCCATTAATGAAGACGTGGGACCCGGACTGGTGCTCTGGCATCCGGGCGGCGCCATGATCCGGCATTTGATCGAAACTTACTGGAAAGACGAGCATCTGGCGCGCGGCTACAAACTGGTCTACACCCCGCATGTGGGGCGTGCCCATTTGTGGGAGACCAGCGGACACCTCGGATTTTACAAAGAAAACATGTATTCCGCCATGGATGTCGAAGGCCAGGATTACTACATCAAGCCCATGAACTGCCCCTTCCACATCTCGATCTACAACTCCCGCGTGCACAGCTACCGCGAGTTGCCCCTGCGCCTGGCGGAACTTGGCACCGTCTACCGTTATGAACGTTCCGGCGTTTTGCACGGTCTGATGCGGGTGCGCGGCTTCACCCAGGACGACGCTCATATCATCTGCACGCCGGAGCAATTGGACGGCGAGGTCGAAAAACTCATCGTCTTCTCGCTGGACATGCTGCGTCATTTTGGATTCCAGGATTTCCTCATCTATCTGAGCACCATGCCGGATGCCGCGGTTGGCGATCCCAGGGATTGGGACACCGCCACGGAAAGCCTGCGCCAGTCCCTGGAAAAACTCGGCCTGGACTATGAAGTCGACCGGGGCGGCGGCGCTTTCTACGGTCCCAAGATCGACATCAAGATCAAAGACGCCATCGGCCGTGCCTGGCAATGCACCACCATCCAGTTCGATTTCAACCTGCCCCAGCGCTTCGACATGCATTACATCGACCGCGACAACGCGCAGCACCGGCCTTTCATGGTGCACCGCGCCATTCTCGGCTCTGTGGAGCGCTTCTTCGCCACATTGCTGGAATACCACTCCGGCAATCTGCCTTTGTGGCTGTGTCCCGTGCAGTTAATGCTGCTGCCGATCACTGAAGCGCAGTTGGATTACGCCCGCGGGTTGGAGTCTCGCCTCAGCGCGGCCGGTCTGCGCTGCGATGTGGACGCCAGGGGCGAAAAGATCGGCTACAAGATCCGCGACGCTGAACTCAAGAAGATCCCCTTCATGTGTATCCTGGGCAAGAAAGAACAGGAAACCGGGACTCTCACGCTGCGCCAGCACACGGTCGGCGACCTCGGCGCCATGGATTTCGAGGCCGCGCTGGCCAGGATCAGGGACCATGCCTGACGCCCCAGGCCGCCTTACTCCCGGTCTCAGGCGGCCCAATCCGCATATATGGCTGGTGGGCCGGAGGAAGTATGGGAATTAAAGAGGAGATCAAGCAAGAGCTGAGCCTGGAGGCCGACGCCATCCTGCAAGTGGCAGAACAACTGGAAACGGCTGAATTGGAGAAGGCTTTCGAACTGCTGAAAAACTGCCGGGGCAAGGTGGTGCTCACCGGTATCGGCAAAGCCGGAATAATCGCCCGCAAGATCTCCGCCACGCTGGCCAGCACGGGCACGACATCGATCTTCCTGCACGCGGCGGAAGGGATCCATGGCGACCTTGGCATGCTGCAGCCATCGGATGTGGTGATGGCTGTATCCAGAAGCGGCAACACGCAGGAACTGCTTTCCATCATACCCTTCGTCAAATTCATCGGCGTGCCCCTCATCGCTCTGACCGGCAACCCCGGCTCCCCCCTGGCCCAGGCGGCCGACGCCGTGCTGGATTGCAGCGTACCGCCGGAATATGAGGCTCTGGGCTTGATCCCCACCGCCAGCACGACCGTCGCCCTGGCTTTGGGCGATGCCCTGGCAGTCTTGTTGCTGAGGGACAAGAACTTCTCGCTGGCAGATTTCGCGCAATTGCATCCCGGAGGCAACATTGGTAAAAACCTGCTGCTGCGGGTGCAGGACCTGATGCATAGAGGCGGCGAATTGCCCGTGGTGAGCCTGACCACGCCAATGAGCGGCGCGATCCTGGAAATGACCACCAAAAAACTGGGCTGTACCGCCGTCATCGGTGAAGATGGGCTTTTGCGTGGCATGATCACCGATGGCGATCTACGCCGCCAGATCCAACAGAAACAGGACAAGCTCCTGGCCAGCCCGGCATCGGAGTGCATGACTCCCGACCCCAAGCGCTGCAAGAGCGATGATCTGGCAGCGGCCGTCCTCAAACTGATGGAAGACCACAAGATCACCATGCTACCAGTGGTTGATGATACGGACCGCGTGATCGGCATGCTGCACATGCACGATCTGGTGCGGGCCGGAGTGATCTGAACTGATTTGTCCCCCTCGTCCAAGCACGCGCCCACCCCAGAACTGACTGCAGCGGCCAAGCGTCTATACAGGGCTGAAGGTGAATTGGAGTACTTTGCCGGCGGCCACAAATGGTCGGACGGCACTGTCTATCAATTCGCTCGCCAGGGCGAAGCCTATCTCTTAAAACTAATCCGCGCAGAAGAACCGGGCAAGATCGAGGTTATGGCCGAGAGGCTGCGCTATCAGGAGTATTTGGGGCAATCCGGCATCGATATCGTGTATCCAATCCATTCCGAATCCGGAAACTTGATCGAATCCCTCAATCTGGACGAGCCCCATGCCTTTTTTGCCTGGCGCAAAGTGGAGGGAGAGCACATCCAGCTGGTCGATCCAACTGCTCTGGCTGGTTTCTATCACGCTTGGGGCGGCCTGGTGGGCAGGATACACCGCCTGGCCCAGGCCTATCCGGATTGGCAACATTCCCGCGCGGTTGACGCAGACGGCGTTCCTCTGCTTTCCCGAGACCGGGAGTGGGATGTGTTCTACAACTGGATCCCCGATCCCGAGGTCAAGTTAGCCTGGCTGGATATGAAAGCCAGACTGGATGCCCTGCCCAGCGCCAGAAACAACTTCGGCTTCATCCACAACGATCCCCATCCGGGCAATATCCTCGTCAAAGGCCAGCGCCTGACTTTGCTGGACTTCGATGTCGCGAACTTCATGTGGTTCGTCACCGACCTTGCCATCTGCATTTACAGCGAATACTCGCGCTGCAGAATCCACTCAGGTTTTCAGCACCGCGTGCCCCAACTGCCGGAACTCTTCCTGAAACCCTGGCTGAGCGGCTATCTGGAGCAAAACCAGCTGCCGGCAGAGGAATTCCAGAGGCT
>CAYXEF010000002.1:39201-65271 GCA_964463825.1 uncultured Candidatus Cloacimonadota bacterium
AGGGATGTTCTATTCCACGGTCACGCTTTTGGCCAGATTGCGGGGTTGATCGACATCGAGGCCGCGCAGATCCGCCACATGATAGGCCAGCAGTTGCAGCGGGATCACGGTCAAGAGCGGCTGCAGGTTTTGCAGGGTGTCCGGAATGTAGATCACATGCTCGGACATCCGGCCCACTTGTTCGTCACCCTCGGTGGCGACGGTGACGAGGCGGGCATTGCGGCTCAACACTTCCCGCAGATTGGTGTAGACCTTGTCGTAGAGCGGATCTTTGGTCGCGATCGCCACCACCGGCATCTGTTCGTCGATCAGTGCGATCGGGCCGTGTTTCATCTCCGCGGCGGGATAGCCTTCGGCGTGGATGTAGGAGATCTCTTTCAGTTTGAGAGCTCCTTCCAAGGCCACCGGATAGTTGATCCCGCGGCCCAGATAGAGCGCGTTGCCGGAGTCTTTGATGCTGGCGGCGATCTCGCGCAGGCGGCCGTTTTGGGCCAGGATGCTCTCGATCTTGGCGGGGATCTGCTGCAATTCGTGGATGTAATCCAGGCCCAGGGCGGTGGAGAAGTTTCGCTGCCGGCCCAGAAGCACTGCCAGCAGAAACAGGATGGTGACCTGTGAAGTGAAGGCCTTGGTGGAGGCCACACCGATCTCGCTGCCGGCATGGATGTAGGAGCCACCGTCGCTTTCACGGGCGATCGTGCTACCCACCACATTGGTGATGCCGAGGACGGAAGCGCCTTTGGCTCTGGCTTCGCGCAAGGCGGCCAGCGTATCCGCCGTTTCGCCGGACTGGCTGATCACGAAGACCAGCGTGTCGGCATCGATGATGGGATTGCGATAGCGGTATTCCGAGGCATATTCAGCGTGGACGGGGATGCGCGCCATGTCCTCGATCAGGTATTTGCCGATCAAAGCCGCGTGGAAAGAGGTCCCGCAGGCGATGAGATGGATCTCTTTGACCTTGCGCAGATCACTGGGCGACAGATTCAGCCCGCCCAGCCGCGCCACGCCGTTCTTTTCGTCGATGCGGCCGCGGAAGGCGTTGTCCACCGTCACCGGCTGCTCATAGATCTCCTTGAGCATGAAGTGCTTGTAGTTGCCCTTCTCGATTGCCTGAACGCCCCAATCCACTTTGGAGATCTCGCGCCGGACCTTCTCTCGCCTGACATTGGTGATCTCGAATCCGTCGCGGCGGATTACGCAGATATCGTCATCATCCAGGTAGATGACCTGGTTGGTGTGTTTGATCACGGCGCTGACGTCGCTGGCCAGATAATACTCGTCGTTGCCGATGCCCAGGATCAACGGCGAGCCCTTGCGCACGGCGACGAGTTTGTCCGGCTCCCGTTGGCTGAGCACTGCCAGGCCGTAGGCACCCTCAACAGCCTGCAAAGCCTCTCGCAGAGCCTCTTCCAGCGTGGGATACTGCGGCAGGTATTGCTCGATCAGGTGAGCAAAAACCTCGCTGTCCGTATCGCTGGTGAATTTGTGTCCCCGATCCTGCAACTGCTGCTTGAGTGTGCTGTAGTTATCGATGATGCCGTTGTGGACGATGGCGATTTCTCCGCTGCAATCCAGTTGCGGATGGGCGTTGAGCTCATTGGGCTGGCCGTGCGTGGCCCAGCGGGTGTGGGCGATGGCGACAGTGCCGGAACAAAGGTTGGGATCAGGCAGCGAGCGTTCCAGGGCGATGATCTTGCCCTGTTGCTTATAGACCTGCAGTCTGCCCTCATGGATAAGGGCGCATCCGGAGCTGTCGTAACCCCGGTATTCCAGGCGTTTCAGCGCCTCGATCACGATCGGCAGGGCGTTACGCGAGCCTATGTAACCGACTATTCCGCACATCAGGCGACCTCCTTGTTTGCAGTGACGCGGTGAAAGGCCCACAAGGCCAGGATCAGCACCGGCAGGGCGATCAGCCCCACCCACCATTTAAAACTCTCGCTGTTTTGCAAAAAAGGCTTTAGCCAGGGCTGCGTGGCAAAGGTGACCACCAACAGAGCCAAGGCGTTGTTGACCGCGTGGCTGAGCATGCTGTTGACGATACTGCCCGAGCGCACGGTCAGCCAGCCCAACAGCAGGCCCAGAAGGAAGGTCGGCAGCAGGCGGAAGGGATCCAGGTGGAAGATGGCAAAGAGCAGGGCGCTGACGATGACCGCGTAGCGCGCCTGCTTCCCTTCGAAGAAGCGGATCAGCCAGCCCCGGAACATGATCTCCTCGCAGATACCCGGTAACACTGCCACCACCAGCAGGCTCTGCCACAGTGTCACATCCTGATCGAAGAGTTTCATCAGCGAGTTGATGTATTCCTTGGGGAAAGGAAACCAATGATTGATCAACTGCGCCAGCAGCGCGACCAGGACGGCCGCCGAAACGGCAATGAAGGGCACCAGCGCGATCTCTTTCAGGCGCGGAGCCCTGAGGCGCAGGATCGGCCGCGGAGCTTGTTTCATGAGCCGCAGAACCAGCAAGACGGGAAGTAAAATGATGATAATCTGGGTCTGCGCCAGGCCGCGGTAGAGATCGGCAGCCTGCCATTTGCCGCCCAGATAGAAAAGCGCCACCACACCAAGCGCGAAATAGACCAGCCCGTAGAAGGGATTGAAGAAGCTGCGCTTGTTCGTCCGCGTGATCTTGAGATCGCTGTCGTCCTCCTTGCGGAAGAGCACAGCTTCGGTATTGAAGAGCCGCACCGTCGTCCAGATCGCGGCGATATCCAAAAGCAGCGTCGAGCCGATGGTCAACAGCAGGTGCAAGAGCTGGTATTCGCCGATCATGACCGCCTTGAAGAGCAAAGCGATATTGACCACCGGCACCAGCGCCAGCAGATTGTTGATCTCCACCGAGGGGATGAAACTGATCATGCCCATCATCATGGAGACCATCAGGATCGGCTGCTCGTAGGTGCGGGCTTCCTTCATATTGCGCGAGAAGGTGGAGATCGAGAGCAGCAAGGCGGAGAAAAGCGTCGCCAGCGGAACCATCGCCAAGAGCAGGATGCCGAAGGCGCTGACGGGCATTTGCAGCCCCTGGGTCTGGAGTCCGGATTGCGAAAGCAGGAATCGCAGGGAGAAGCTCAAGCTGACGAGGTTGATGGCCACATTGACCATAGCCATGGTGATGATGGTCAGGTATTTGCCCAGCACGATCTCGCCGCGCGTGGCGGAGGACACCAGCAGCGTCTCCAGGGTCTTGCGCTCCTTTTCTCCGGCCACCAGGTCCGCCGCGATGGTCGCAGCTCCGGCCACCAGGGTCAGGATCATGATATAGGGCAGGAACATCCCCAGCATGGTGCCCATTTTTTTCTGCGCCGTGGAGGTGTCCCAGGATTCGACGCGGAAGGGTTTGATCAGTTCCGGAGCCACTTTCAGGCTTTGCAGCCGGCGTCCGATCTCTTCTTTTTCCTGTTCCTGCAAGGTCGTCTTGATTTTGCTGTGGATCAGTTGCTCCCGTTCGCCGGAAGCGTCGTAGCGGATCAGGATCTTGTAGGTCGGCAGGCCGGACTGGGAGAGCGAATCAGAGAGCGTCACGACCGCCTGGATCTCTTTTTCGGAATAGAGTTGGTTGGTCGTGGCGGAGTAGGGAACCAGCGTGAAATACTCGATCCCGGCGATGCTTTTCTGGATTTGCTGGCTCATCTCGCGGCTGGCCGCGGTGTTCAGGGTCGTGCTGTCGGCGAAGGCGACCGTGGCGCCGCGTTGCTCCAAAACTTGCTTCTGGCGCCCCATGATGGCGGAGAAACCCATGAACAGCAGCGGATACATGATCACAGGCAGCACGATCGTCGTAAACAGCGTCCGGCGGTCGCGCAGCAGTTCCAGCAGTTCCTTGCGGTATATGACGAGGGCTTTGTTAAAACTCATGTTCCGCCACCTTTTGTCCGTTTGAGGCTTCATTCACGAAGTAGACGAAAATATCGTCCAGGTCCGTTTTGCCGGAAGCCTGGCGCAGCTCGTCAAGAGAGCCCTGGGTTAGGATGCGGCCCTCGTGGATCATGATGATGCGGTCGGCCAGGCGTTCGGCCTCACGCATGATGTGGGTGGAGAAGAGCACACATTTGCCGCGCTCTTTACAATCCCGGATGAAGGCGATGATGTTGCGCGCGGTGAGGATGTCCAGCCCGGCGGTCGGTTCGTCGAAGATCATCACCGGCGGATCGTGGATGATGGAGCGGACGATGGAGACCTTCTGTTTCATGCCGGTGGAGAGGAATTCCATCTTCTTGTCCAGAAACTCGTTCATGTCCAAAAGCGTGGCCATATCAGCCGTCCGGCGCTCAATCACGCCTTCGCCGATCCCATACAGGCGGCCAAAATAACGGATGAACTCCCGCGGCGTCAGGCGGGCGTAGAGGCCCGTGTCACCGGAGAGGAAACCCAGGTTCTGGCGCGCCTGGTCGCCCTGGCTGAGTACGCTGTAGCCCTCGATCCAGGCGTTTCCTGACTGGGGCTGGAAAATGGTGGAAAGGATGCGCATGGTGGTCGTTTTACCAGCGCCGTTGACGCCCAAGAGACAGACGATCTCGCCGTGCGCGGCATCGAAACTGACGTCGTCTACCGCGCGAAACGTGCTGCCGTCCTTCTTGGGAAACTCCTTGACCAAGGCCTCGACTTTGATCATCGGCTCTCCTTGTCGAAACAACTATATTCCATTGCAATGCCAGAATAGAAACAGGGCTCTGGTGTCAAGCATTTCTCTTGGAGGGAGTCAAGGTGGAAAGATGTCAAGCTGGAACAGATTGCCTGTCCCTGGCCGTATCCTGCTGAGCCTCTCCTTTGCCTCCGCTGTGCTGCCACTGAGGCTCAGAGGCATGTCAGCAGAGATTGCGAGGAGGAATCCCGGCATCCGGCGAGGAGGCTGAGATCAGGTCATTAGCAGTTGGCGGGGGTTCCGGATCCACCGGCCGTATCGGCAGATGGACCAGACAGTCATTCCGTCCTGGCCCATCCCTTGTAACCGGTGATCGTTTCCCTTTTCTTTTTTTACAGAACCGACACCAGATGACCTCGTTCAGTCCTGCACCGGCCCGGATATGTCTGTGGCAAGGAAAAAGCTTGACGGATTGCGGCTGTTTATAAACGTATGCATAAGATAGGAAATCCAACGGTACGGAATCGCTGAAACGGAATAAAAACAGCGCATTAATCTCATCCCCATCATCCAGACAAGCGAGGAATGTCTTTTATGAAAGATCACTACAGCATTCTCAACCAGATCTCGGCTGAGCTGGTTCTGGATGCGGCCACCGGACGGGGCGACTTCATCCACGTTCTGAAACAGAATCTTCGATCCTATGTCCAGATCATCGGCGTGGACGCCTCGGACAAGATGGTGGACTTGGCCCAGCGGAGCTTTCCCGAAAACGACGTCGAGATCTACCAGATGGATCTGGAAGCGTTGAATTATGAGGATGCCAGTTTCGATCTGGTTTGTTTGTCCAATTCCCTGCATCACATCAGAGATTTGGATGCCGTATTGCAGGAGCTGTTGCGGGTGCTCAAGCCCGGCGGAACGCTGCTGATCAACGAAATGTACTGCGACGGCGAACAAAGCGAGCCGCAAAAGACGCATATCCTGATGCATCACTGGCTGGCCGCCATCGACTCGCGCGGCGGGACTTTCCACCAATCCACCTACCCACGCCAGAAGATAATGGATATGGTAAAAAACCTAAGGCTGCAAAAACTAAAAGTGGATGATTTTTATGAGCCGGTGGACAATCCCAAGGACGCACGCAACTGCGCCAGTTTGCAGCGCAACCTCGCGGAAACCCTCAAGCGCGTGGAGACCATGCCCGATAACGAAGAACTTTTAGCTGAAGGTATGGCTATCCTGGAACGTATAAACACTGTAGGCTGCGCCAGTCCCAGCCGTTTGCTGATCTTGGGCGTCAAGCCCGCCCCCAAAACCAAAGGAGAAAAGTAATGCCCACTGAAGATAATCTGTTTGAATTGCCCCAATCCCAGCTGACCAAGCTCGCCAAGCAGTACGGCCTGCCGGGCTATTCCACGCTCAAGGGAACGGATCTGGTGTTCAAACTGCTGGAATTCCAGGCGGCCCAGGAAGGCCTGGCCTTCGTCACCGGTTGTCTGGAGATCATGGAGGATGGCTTCGGATTTTTACGCTTCCCCCAAAACAACTATCTGCCCGGCCGCGACGACGTCTATGTCTCGCAGACGCAGGTGAAGCGCTTCGGCCTCAAGACCGGACACATGATCTCCGGCCCCGTGCGCTCCCCCAAGGAAGGGGAAAAATACTTCGCCCTGCTGCGCGTGGAAGCCGTCAATTACATGGCGCCCACCGCCATGCAGGATCTGCGCTCCTGGGACGAACTCACGCCCTATTATCCCACCGAACGCCTGAATCTGGAGTTTGACCCGCACAACTACTCCACCCGCGTCATGAACCTCTTCACCCCCATCGGCAAGGGCCAGCGCGGTGTGATCGTCGCCGCCCCCCGCACCGGCAAGACCACCCTCTTGCAGGACACCGCCAATGCCATCCTGACCAACCATCCCGAGGTCTATCTTATCGTTCTGCTGGTGGACGAACGCCCGGAAGAAGTGACGGAAATGAAGAAGATCCTCAAACCCGGCAACCGCGAGGTCATCAGTTCCACCTTCGACGAATCGCCCAAAAACCACACCGCGGTCAGCGAAATGGTGCTGGAAAAGGCCAAACGCATGATCGAACTCAATCAGGACGTGGTCATCGTGCTGGACAGTATCACACGCCTGGCCCGCGCCTACAACAATATCACGCCCTCCAGCGGCAAGGTGCTCAGCGGCGGTATCGACGCCAACGGTCTGATCAAACCCAAGAAGTTCTTCGGCGCCGCGCGCAACACTGAGGAAGCGGGATCCCTCACCATCATCGCCACCGCCCTTATTGACACTGGTTCCAAGATGGACCAGGTGATCTTCGAGGAATTCAAGGGTACCGGCAATATGGAGTTGGTGCTGGATCGCAGCATTTCTGACATGCGCCTCTATCCCGCCATTGACCTGGTCAAGAGCGGCACCCGGCGCGAAGAATTGCTGCTTACCAAAAACGAGATCAACCGCATGTACGTATTGCGCAAATACCTGAAAACCATCAGCCCGGTCCAGGGCATAGAGACCTTGCGCAAGCGCATGCAGGCCACCGAAACGAATAACGAACTGCTCAATTCCATGAGTAATTAGGGCGGCTGCCCGGGTTCAGCCATCTCCGGGGATTGCCGATGTGCCGGTTTCTGTGTCTGATCCTGCTGCTGACGCTGCTCTGCCTGCCCCATTCGGCGCCAGGGTTGAGTCAGGATTTTGAGCAACTGGAGTCGCTCTACAAGCGGGGCGCCCTGGACGAGCTGCCTGCCTCTCTCAACAGCGCCAAACCCAAAACCGACGAAGAACAGGCTCTCGCCCTCTATCTGGCTGCCACGCTCAAACTTTCAAGCAAGGATGCCATCCCGCTGCTGCAACAGGGTCTGGAAAAATACCCCGCCACGCTCTATGGACAACGCTGTATGCTGGAGCGGGCCAAGATCCATCTGCTCGAGCGCCAGATTGATCCTGCCCAGGCCTTGCTGCAAAAGATCAACCACCCCGCGCTCTGGGAGCGTTTCTTCTGGCTCAGCCTCTGCGCTGAAGCCCGAGACGACGCTGACGCCACCATCGCCCACGCGGAGAACTATCTGCGCCTGGAACCTTCCGGCGCGCATATCGAGGACGCCTATTATCTGATCGCGGGGGCTTATCAAAAACTAAGCAAGTTCCAGAGCGCCATCGCCACTCTGAACAAACTATCCTCCCTGCCGGATTATCCCCGCAGGGAACAATACTTCCACTACTTTCTGGGCACCTTGCACCGCCAGGCGAACGAGCTCGCGGATGCTGTCCGCAACTACAAGCTGGGCTTCGAACTGAACCGCAATTCCCCGCTGGCGCTGCAAATCGAGGATGCGCTGCTGGAACTAAAAGCCAGACATCCCAATCTGGTCGATCTGAACTTCCTCTATCCCTATAGCGAACTCGCCATCACGCTTCCCGACAGCCTCGGTACCATCCCCGACAAAGATCCGGTCGACACCACGCCGGTCAAGCTGCAGGCCAAACCCGGAGGAGGCTACTTTGTCCAGGCCGGGCGCTTCGGCGTGGAAACCAACGCCAATCAGCTGGCGCTCCAGCTCCGGGAATTCAGGCTGTTGGCTCATTACTACGAAGACAAAGCCAACAAAGCCACGCCCTGGGTGGTGGTCAGCGGTCCCTACTCCACCCGCGACGAGGCCGATGCCGCCCGGCAGTTACTGCTCTCCCGGAGCATCGACAGTTTCATCACGCGCTTCTGATCCGCAATGAGCCGCGTTCCGCCCGGTCCCGCCCGTTTGACGCCCATGCTCAGGCAATTGCAGGAGATCAAAGAGGCTCATCCGGACAAACTGATCCTCTTTCGCATGGGCGACTTCTATGAAACCTTTTACGAGGACGCCTACACGGCTTCCAAGATCCTTAACATCACCCTCACCACGCGCGATAAGAATGTCGAGGATCCCGTACCTCTGGCAGGTTTTCCTTATCACGCGCTGGACAACTATCTGGACAAACTGATCAAGGCCGGGCTCAAAGTCGCCATCTGCGAACAGGTGGAGGATCCCAGACAGGCCGTGGGGCTGGTCAAACGAGAGGTGGTGGAGATCATCACACCCGGCACGGTTTTGGACCACTCGCTGATCGAGGGCAGCGCCAACAACTTCCTCAGTGCGGTCTATTACGAAGACCCCCAGCGCAGGATCGGCCTGGCCAGCCTAGATCTCTCCACCGGGGAGTTCAGCTTTACCCAGCTTCAGTTGGGTGAACTGGCCAACGAACTTCTGCGCCTGCGCCCCACGGAGATCATCGTGGACAGCGTGAAAGCGGAAGCCCTGATCAAAGGTCTGCAATTGGAATACCAGCCCACGCTGACCATCTTCGACAGCTGGCAGTTCCAGCCAGCTGAAGCGGCCGCAGCGTTGAAAAAGCACTTTCAGGTACACTCTCTGGAAGCCTTCGGAGCCCAGGGCAAACCCCTCGGGGCCACCGCCGCCGGCGCCGCCCTGGCCTATGTGCAATCGCTGTATCAGGTCCCGCTCAGCCACATCGCCTCGCTGCGTTATTACTCGCTGGACAGTTTCATGCAGTTGGACGAGATCACGCGGCGCAATCTGGAATTGACCCGCTCCCTGCGCTATAACGAACGCCACGGCTCGCTCCTAGCGATTCTGGACCAGACCCAAACCCCGATGGGAGCCCGCCTCTTGCAGAACTGGCTGCTGCATCCGCTGCTGGATACGGAGCTGATCCTTCAACGCCAGGCCGTAATCAAGGCTTTTCTTTCCAATACAGCCTACCTTAAGGATGTCCGGAATTGCCTGCGCGACATCGGTGACATCTCACGCCTGGTCTCACGCTTGGGCGCCCTGCGCATCAACCCGCGCGAGCTGGTGTCCCTGAAATCCTTTCTGCTCACCGTCTCAGAGCTACGCTCGCGGCTCTTAACCTTCGGCCATCATCTGATCAACGCTTTCACGGTGCGCATGCAGGGCTTCGACGCCATCATCCAGCTCATCGATTGCGCTATCCGGCCTCAGCCGCCGCTGACCATCACCGAAGGCGGTATTTTCAATGCCGGTTATGACGCGGATCTGGACGAACTGCTGGGCCTGGTCCACGATGGTAAATCATGGATCGCCAAGTTGGAGGAGGACGAACGCCGCAAGACCGGGATTCCCACACTCAAGGTCGGCTACAACCGCGTCTTCGGTTACTACATCGAGGTCGGCACCGCCCACACCGCCAAGGTTCCGGACTATTACACCGCCAAACAGACTCTGGTCAATTCCCAGCGCTACATCTCGCCCCGGCTCAAGGAGTTTGAGGCCAAGGTGCTCTCCTCCGAGGAGAAAATCAAGAACCTCGAGTACGAACTATACAAGGACCTACGCCAGCAATTGGCCCGGGAATTGCCTCTGCTTCAGGAACTGGGTGATCTCATCGCACTGGTGGACGTGCAGTCGTGTCTGGCTTTTTTGGCTTGGCAGAATCATTACTGCTGCCCGGAATTCAGTTCTGACCGCGGCCTGGCCATCATCGCCGGACGGCATCCCGTGATCGAACAATTGATCGATGACAACGAGTTTATTCCCAACGACACCGAACTGGACTATCCCCAGACCACGATCGCCATTATCACCGGACCCAACATGGCTGGCAAATCCACCTACCTGCGCCAGGTGGGGCTGCTGGCCATCCTGGCCCAGATCGGTAGTTTCGTTCCAGCGCAAAAAATGGTGCTGCCCATCTTCGACCGTGTGTTCACCCGCGTCGGCGCTTCCGACAACCTCGCCCAGGGCCAAAGCACCTTTCTGGTGGAGATGATCGAAACCGCCAACATCCTGCACTCTGCCACCCCGTCATCCCTGATCCTGCTGGACGAGATCGGCCGGGGCACCTCGACCTTCGACGGCCTCAGCCTGGCTTGGTCCATCATCGAATACATCCAGAAAAACAAGCGCACCCTCACCCTCTTCGCCACGCACTATCATGAACTGACCGAGCTGGAAAACATCTATCCGGACATCCGCAACTATAATGTCCTGGTCAAGGAATTCAACGACCAGATGATTTTTCTGCGCAAGATCGAGCGTGGCGGCGCCGACCAAAGCTACGGCATCCAGGTGGCCAGATTGGCCGGGATCCCGGACCGCGTCATCCGGCGTGCCCGCGAGATCCTTAAAAACCTCGAGCAGCACGAGATTTCCCCCCAGGGCCTGACTGCCTCCATCCGCCGCAAACTCAATCAGAGCTCCCCCCAGTTGGAACTCTTTGAAGTGCTCGCTGACCGGGCGGATGAACTGGATCCCCTGATCCGCGAAATCCAGGACCTCAACCTCGATAAACTCACGCCCATCGAAGCTTGGCAAAGATTAAAGGACATACAGAGCCGCCTATGAAACTCCCGCCTCGCAGTTTTGCCGCCCTCATCCTGGTCGGCCTTTTAGCCCTACTGGCCGCCTGCACAGTAAACCAGCCCAAACTCGCCGGACGCATCAACGGCACCCCCATCCCCTACAACTCCTATATGGAGTCCTACCGCGGCCATTACAATAACTTTCAAATCCTGAACAACCGCGTCCCCGACGCCGAGGAAAAGGAACAGATCCGACGCGATACTTGGAAGGACGCCACCCGGCACGTGATCCTCACCGACTATTTCCGCAAATACGGCATCAGCGTCTCAGGCCAGGAAGTGCTGGACACGCTCCGCCACAACGTCCCGGATTATATCCAGAACTCCCCGCGCTTCCAGTCCGGCGGCAAATTCGACTACCGGATCTATCTGCAATCCCTGCAATACGACACACCCGAAAATCTGCAGCCCCTGCGCAAGCATTATCAGGATTACTTGATCCCCATCCTCAAACTGAAGCAGCGCCTGATCTCCGACGAACTGCTGACCCCGGCGGAACAAAAACTCAGCCTGCGCATCCTGCAAAGCAAGGCCGATATCGAGTGGGCCAGCGTTGATCCCCTGCTTCTGGAGCCGCTGGTCACCCCGGAAGAAATCCAGCTTTATTATGACAAACACCCGGATGAATTCAAGCTCGATCCTCAGTACTCGGTGCTTTATGCCACCTTACCGGTGAGCCCGTCCAGCCGCGATGTCGAGCTGGGCGCCGCCCTGGCCGACACGCTCTTGGCCGAATTGCGTGAAGGCTCCAGCCTGGAAGAGGCCCTGAACAAGCATCTGGCTTATTATCCCGGGCTGCTGCTCAAAAACTCCGGCTTCATCCGCAACAATGACCTGGATCCCGTGCTTTACGCGCTGTTGGCCGAGACTGAGGAAGGCTCCTACACCAATCCCGTGGCCGATGCTGAGGGCCTGACCATCTACCAGCTGGAACAGCGAACCAAAAGCATGATCAGCTTCAACACCCTGCGCGTGCCCTTCAATCCCTCTCCGGCGAGCATCGAGCAAGCCAAAGCTGCCGCCGAACGCGCCTCCCGCCTGATTGCCGCGCTGGGACTTGCGGAAGCTGCTGAGGAACTGGAACTGGAGATTAAGACCAGCGGCAGGGTCAGAGGGGAAACAGACTGGCTGGAGGATCCCGCGGCCGTGCAGGCAATCCTCAGACAGATCGAGGAACAGGACGAGGGTTTCGTACTGGCCCCTGTGTATGTGGCGGCCCAGAGATCCTGGCTGGTCGGCGCGCTGCAAGATAACACGCTCAACAGCGTGCGGACCCTGATGGAAGTGCAAAGCGCGATCCGCTCCCTGCTGGTAGGGCAAAAACGGGTGAATATGGCCCAATCCCTGGCCGGACAGATCGCAAGCGGCCAGATCTCCCCTCCCGCATCATCCTCCTGGGTGCTTCATGGCGGAATGACCTATACATCGGAGCTGGGCGGTGTTCCAACTGAAAACCTTTTCTATCAGGTCCTGCGAGACCATTATCAGGGCCACCCGCAAAAATTTCACTCACATGGGGATTTGCTCTGGATACCGCGTGTGATCTCGGCCAGCACCGACAAACAGGTGAAGATCCCCGCAGAGGAAGTGGCGCGCCTCTTCACGCAGAATCTGCCGGAAAACTGGTTCGACAACTGGATGGAAGGCAAGATCCGCCAAGCCAAACTCAAGATCTACGTCCAGTAGGCTTCCATCCTGCCCCTGGCATGGTCGCCCGCCAGTTCCCTGCCGGCGCGTGACTTGTCTGCCTCCCGAATACTGCCCCAAGAGTACCCGCCCATCCGACGGGAACTCTACGCGAAGTCGACCCTAAGCGGACGATCCAGGCCCCGGGGCGGAATCATCCCGCTCCGGCTGAGCGGGCTGTCTCAAGTCACTGTTTCTCGCTGCACAAAAGAAAAACCCGGTCCGAAGACCGGGTTTGTCATATCTTTGCTACTTGGTTGCTGCTTTAGATCAGGCCCTGATCGCACATGGCGTTGGCGACCTTGAGGAAACCGGCGATGTTGGCGCCCTTGACGTAGTTCACATAACCGTCGGCCTGTTTGCCGTTCTCGCGGCAAGCTTCGTGGATGTTGATCATGATGCCTTTCAGGCGGGCGTCCACTTCATCGCGGTTCCAGCCCAAACGCATGGAGTTTTGGGTCATTTCCAGTCCGCTGGTGGCGACTCCGCCGGCGTTGGCGGCCTTGCCTGGCGCGAAGAGCAGCTTGGCTTTCTGGAAGACTTCCACAGCCTGCGGGGTGCAGGGCATGTTGGCGCCTTCGGTGATGCAATGGCAGCCGTTATTGACCAGGGTTTGGGCATCGTTCTCATCCAGTTCGTTCTGCGTGGCGCAGGGAATGGCGACATCGACCGGAATCTCCCAGGGGCGCTTGTCCGCGATGAATTTGGCCTTGGGAAACTGGTCCGCGTAGTCGATCACACGGTCGTTGTTGGAGGCGCGCAGCTCGAGCATGTACTCGATCTTGTCTCCGGAAACGCCTTCCTCGTCATGGATGTAGCCGTCCGGACCGGAGAGGGTGACGACCTTGCCGCCCAGCTCGACGATCTTCTGGGCGGCGCCCCAGGCGACATTGCCGAATCCGGATAGGGCGACGCGCGCCCCTTCCAGGGATTTGCCCTGCGTCTTGAGCATGGCGTCGGTGAAATATACGGCGCCGAAACCTGTGGCCTCGGGCCGGATCAGGCTGCCGCCCCAGTTTATGCCTTTGCCGGTGAGGACGCCGGTAAATTCGTTGATCAGTTTTTTATAGTAGCCGAACAGATATCCGATCTCGCGACCGCCCACGCCGATATCGCCGGCGGGGACATCCGTGAATTGGCCGATATGGCGGAACAATTCAGCCATGTAGGATTGGCAGAAGCGCATGATCTCGGCATCGGACTTGCCTTTGGCGTCGAAATCGCTGCCGCCCTTGCCTCCGCCCATGGGCAGGGTGGTGAGGCTGTTCTTGAAGATCTGCTCGAAACCCAGGAATTTGAGGATGGAGAGGTTCACGCTGGGGTGGAAACGCAGGCCGCCTTTGTAGGGGCCGATGGCGCTGTTGAATTGCACACGGTATCCGCGCTGCACGTGCACTTCGCCCTTGTCGTCCATCCAGGGGACGCGGAAGATAATCACGCGCTCCGGCTCCACCAGGCGCTCCAAAACGTTGGCTTTCACAAAGCGGGGATTGTCGATATAGACATCCCAAATGGTTTCGACGACTTCTTTCACAGCCTGCAAAAACTCCGGCTGCGCCGGGTTCTTGGCCGCGACTTTGTCCATGAATTCCTTAAAGGTCATGGTTTCCTCCATCTATGTATTGTTTTTTTTAACCAGTTTTTTTGCCAAGGTTTTACTGTCAAGCACTTCCCTATCCTGCGCCGAATTTATTCCCGTCCCACAAGAGGCTGGACCTGCGGTGCGCGCAAACGGTGCGCGGCATGGAAGCCAGCTCCCAGCAGAGGCCGCAGGTAATACTTGAAATCGTCGGTTACGCCGTTGCCCTGGGCGTTGATGAATTCGTCCGGCATGTGGCGGGTTTTGCGGGCGACGTCAGAAAGCTTCTCCAGCTGATAATTGACGGAGTAGAAACCGGTGCGCTGGATGGAGATGGAACCGTCGAGATTGTACCAAATGGCGTAATGGGCAGCCCGTTCACCGACCTCGCGGGCCTCGCGCTGGTCCACATCCGAGACGCAGCCGATGAAGGACCGCTGCAGGTAGCCGAAGGTGTCCGAACGGACGCGCTTGATGCCCAGTTTCGCCTTCAACAGGTCGCTAAGCAGGTCGCCCAGCATCCCGGTGCCGGAGAGCTGGACATTGCCGTGGGCATCGGTTTCGGTGTTGTTGGTCAGGATCGTCATCATGGGCACGCCCTGGTCGTTGACGATGCCTTCGGAAACTGCCACCACACAGCGCCCCAATTCGTCATAGACGCGTTTGACGTCGCGCAGAAAGCGTTCCCGGCTGAAGGGGCGTTCCGGCACATAGATCAAGTGCGGGCCGTCGTCCGGATATTTCTGCGCCAGAGCCGAAGCGGCGGTCAGGAATCCGGCGTGGCGTCCCATCACCACTCCGATGTAAACACCCGGCAGGGCCCGGTTATCCAGATTGACGCCGGTAAAGGCCGAGGCCACGAAACGCGCCGCGGAGCCGTAACCGGGAGTGTGGTCGTTGAGGACGAGGTCGTTGTCGATGGTCTTGGGAATATGGATGGCCCGGAACTCGTAATCCGCCTGAGTGGCCTGCTCGTTGACGATCCGCACGGTGTCCGCGGAATCGTTGCCGCCGATATAGAAGAAATAGCGCGCGTCGTGGGCTTTGAGCACCTTGAAGATCTCCCGGCAGTATTTCTCGTCCGGCTTGTCCCGCGTTGACAATAAAGCCGAGGAGGGTGTGTCCGCCACTTGTTCCAGATTGTGCGTGGTTTCCTGGGTGATGTCGATGAACTGCTCGTTGACGATGCCTTGCACGCCATACAGCGCGCCGTAGACCCGGGTCACCTGGGGAAATTTCCTGGCCTCGAGGGTGACTCCCACCAGGGATTGATTGATCACGGCTGTCGGGCCACCGCCCTGGGCGATGACGACTTTTCCTTCTAATTTCATGTCTGTCTCCATATCAAAAAACGGTGCTGCAAGTTCGGCGGAGCCCGGCCGCAAGGGCCGCGGTCCCGGTGCCGCCTGTTTAACGGAGGCGGTAAATTTGTCCAGCAGAAAATGCTTGCCTAAAACCCTGCCCGAAAAAGTATGGGCGAGGGAGTAGACATGAGTTATATCGTACTGGCCAGAAAATACCGGCCTCAGACCTTCAAAGAGGTATACGCGCAGGAACACATCACGGAAATCCTGCACAACGCGATCCTCAGCAACCGCATCGCCCACGCCTACCTCTTCACGGGACCGCGCGGAGTGGGTAAAACCTCGCTGGCCCGCATCATGGCCAAAAACCTCAACTGCGTGGAAGGACCGACCGTCACGCCCTGCAACAAGTGCCACAACTGCCTGGAGATCGCCGCCGGCACCGCCAGCGACGTGATCGAGATCGACGGCGCTTCCAACACCGGCGTGGACGACATCCGGGAGCTGCAGCGCGAATTGATCTATGCTCCCAGCCGCTCGGCCTATAAGATCTATATTATCGACGAAGTGCACATGCTCTCCAAAAGCGCGTTCAACGCACTGCTTAAAACCTTGGAAGAGCCGCCCGAGAATGTGCTCTTTATCTTTGCCACCACCGAGCCGCACAAGGTCCTGCCCACCATTATTTCCCGCTGCCAGCGCTACGATTTCAAGCGCATCCCGATCGATTCCATCGTCAGGCGGCTGCAGGAACTGACGCAGGCGGAGGCCATCGAGATCGACAACGAATCCCTGCACCTGATCGCCCGCAAAGCTGAAGGCAGCCTGCGCGACGCCCTCTCGCTGCTGGATCAGGTGCTCTCCTACAGCCTGAACCAAGTCACCATCGTCAAGGTGCGCGAGATCTTCGGTGTCATCCCCACCCAGATCTATTGCGATTTGCTCAGACTGATCCGCAACAGGGATGGCGCGGCCTTGCTGACCGAACTGCAGCGCGTCTTCGAGCACGGCACCGACCTGCAGGAACTGGTCAACAGCATGATGGAGTTTTTACGGCTGGTGATCTTGCGGCAACTGGGCATGGCGCCCTCTGAACTGACGGCTGGTGAACATCCTGCCTATGACGAGATCGCGGGTCTGTATTCCCAGAGCGAGCTGCTCTACATCCAGAGTTACCTGCTGCAAGCCCGGGGTGAGCTGCGCGGCAGTGGCAATCCCTATCTGATCCTGGAAATGCTGATGATCAAGCTGTGCAAGCTGGACGAGATGCAGGATATCGCCGAACTCATCACAAAACTGGACAAATTGGGCACCGGCCAGATTCCGCCCACACCCTCCAAGACCCCTCAACCTGCGGCGAGAAAAATCCCGGAACGCCAAGCCTCGCCAGAACGCGCGCCAGAGGCGGATACTCCGGCCAAGATGGCGTTCACCCAGGAAAACCTGGATCAGATCTGGGATCGCTTCTGCGCCCGGATCAAGGCTGTCAGCAAAGGATCGGGGGTGGCTCTGGAAAAGGCACAATACGCCATCGGCGAGTATAACAAACTGCTTATCAAAGTCAACGGCAGCACGCATTTAAGCCTGTTACAGAGCGGCAAGGACAACATGCAGCAGCTGCTGGCCGAATACTTCAGTGAGCCGGTGCGCCTGGAAATGTCGCTCCTGGAGGGCGCGGCGCCGGTGCAGGTGGAAATCGTGCGCAAGAATCTGGAGGACCTCAAACAGGCTGACCCCAATCTGGCACGTTTTATCGAGGTCACCGAGTCCCAACTCAGCCTCAACAACTGATCCTGCCTGAGTCCACTCTTGTTGGTTGAATCTGGGGTCAGGCAAGCCTGAGGCTAGCCAAAAGCCATAAACGGCTGATGGCTCCCGGATGGCATAGCTGCGGTCCGGTTCCGGGAGCAGGAGACAATCCACACAGCGCTGATCATGGACCCAACTACAACACGTAACACCCCCACTGGCTTCGCCACTAACCAGTATTACCCCAAGCCCGCCGATACCCGATCAGCCAGGGCTTACAGTTCGATCAACTGAGCGTGGATAAACTCCACTTTGTTCAGCTGGCTGACCATCTTGTTCAGCTTGCGCTTGTCGCCTTCCACTTCCAGAATGACCAGGCCGTCATTGGCGCAGAATTCCTTGGAAACTTCGTGCAGTCCGAGGCGGACCTTGATGTTGCAGCCAAACTCGGTGAGGATGGATTGGACTTTGACCGCTTCGGTGCTGCGGCGGTCGATCTTGATCAGTACTACTTTGTAGATCATGGGATACCTCCAGGGTGTGATGTTATATCAGTGTTTGTTATTCGGCCGGAAGCAGGCGCAGGCTTTGTTTGAGCGCTGCGAAGACGGGCAGATGTTGGTCGTGGACTCCGCTTTCCGCGGTGAAGGAAAGGAAGATAAGGTTGTCGCCGTTGGGTACGATCAGGTTGTCCATGCGCATGAAGATGGTGTCCAGGATCGAGATCCTCAGGTCGAGCCGGTGAGCACGTTGCTCCGCCAGCAAGGTGTCCCCGGAGGCAATGACCTCGATGTCGCCCATGCCCATATCCTCCAGATTTTGTCTGATTTCGGTCATGGCGTCCTGCATCAGCGCGTCAAACTCCATTTGCAGATCTTCGGGCGTGAGCGGTTCCGCCATCACGGTGATCACCACCGGCATTTCTTCTTGCAGATTGGCCAGGATGAACAGCTCATCGTCCGTGGACTGGTTGTCCCAGTCTATCGGATAATCAAATCTGAAATGGAAATCCTGGTTGGTATAAGTCTGCAGAGCTTGCGCGCTCAGAGCTGCAGTCAGCAGGAAGGCGAGCGTTAAAACTGCGTATAATGTCCTGGTCATGTTTACTCCTTAATCAGATCCTACTGCAAGGTATACCCGCGGCCGGTTCAAATCCCGCACGCTGATTGGGTTCAAGCCCTGCCTGCCTGTCTGGACCAGCTGTCGCGCAAAGTGACGATACGGTTGAATACCGGATGGCCGGGCCGGGTATCCGGATCGGCGCAGAAATAGCCCAGACGTAAAAACTGGAAACGGTCGCCGCTGACGGCATCAGCCAGGGAAGGCTCCAGGCGGCAGTTCTTTTGCACGATCAGGGAGCCGGGATTAAGATAGTCCCGGTAGTCCTTGCCTGCTTCCATGTCATTGAAATCGGCCAGGGTGAAGAGTTGGTCGTACAAACGCAGTTCGCCGGGGATGCTGTGTGGCACGCTGACCCAGTGAATGGTGCCTTTGACCTTGCGGCCGTCGTCGGTCCAGCCGCCGCGGGAGGCGGGATCGTAGCTGCAGACGAGCTCTGTGAGGCGTCCCTCAGCGTCATAGCGGGCTTCTTTGCAGGTGACATAATAGGCGTGTTTGAGCCGGACTTCGGCACCGGGCGCAAGGCGGAACCAGCCTTTGGGCGGATGTTCCAGATAGTCGTCGCGCTCGATGTAGAGAGACCGGGAAAAAGGCACCGACCGCTTGCCTGCGGCGGGATCTTCGGGATTGTTGTCGGCTGGAAGTTGTTCGGTGGCACCCTCAGGATAGTTCTCGATAGTCAGGAGGATGGGATCGGCCACAGCCATAACGCGGTTGGCGCGCTTATTGAGATCCTCGCGCAGACAGAATTGCAGGAGTTCGAAATCGACCATGGAATTGGCTTTGGCGACTCCGATGCGGTCCGAAAATTCGCGGATGGCTTCGGGAGTGAAGCCGCGCCGCCTGAGGCCGGCCAAAGTGGGCATGCGCGGATCGTCCCAACCCCGCACCGTCTGCGATTGCACCAATTCCAGCAGCCGGCGCTTGCTCATCATGGTGTAACTGAGATTGAGCCGGGCAAACTCGATCTGTTGTGGATGGCAGGGCACGGGAAGCTGGTCCAGAAACCAGTCGTAGAGCGGGCGGTGGTCTTCAAACTCCAGGGTGCAGATGGAATGGGTGATGCCTTCAATGGCGTCGGAAATGCAGTGAGTGTAATCGTACATGGGATAGATCACCCATTTGTCACCTGTGCGGTGATGTTCGGCCTTTTTGATGCGGTAGATGACGGGATCGCGCAGATTGAGGTTGGGCGAGGCCATGTCGATCCTGGCGCGCAGCGAGCGGCTTCCCTCTTCGAATTCGCCATCCCGCATGCGGCGGAACAGATCGAGGTTTTCCTCACAACTGCGTCCGCGGTAGGGGCTGTCCTTGCCGGCCACGGTCAGAGTGCCGCGGGTGGCGCGTATCTCTTCCTGGCTGAGGTCGCAGACATAGGCCTTGCCGTGCAGAATCAGGTATTCCGCATAATCATAGAGCGCATCGAAGTAGTCGGAGGCGTAAAAAAGCTTGTCCTGCCAATCAAAACCCAGCCAACGTACATCCTCCATTATGGAATCCACATACTCGATGTCTTCCTTGATGGGATTGGTATCATCGAAACGCAGATGGCAGATTCCGCCGTAATCCCGCGCCAGTCCGAAATTCAGACAGATGGACTTGGCGTGTCCGATGTGCAGATAACCGTTGGGCTCTGGCGGGAAGCGGGTAATAACCTTGCTGTGTTTGCCGCTGGCCAAGTCTTTGTCGATGATCGCGCGGATGAAATTCGTGGGTTTGGCGTTGTCGTCAATTGCCATTTGGATCTACCTCTATCGTATGGTTTGGGAACTATTTTCCGGTGACGCCTGAGTCGTCAAGGCATTCCTCATAGTGATACAGACCCAGGGGTTAAGAATCCTGTGTGTCTGATCATTGAAACTCACTCTGTGTGTGAAGCGGCCGCACAAATCTCTTGACAAATAAGTTGATCGGAAAGATGCGGTTGAAAATCTTACTCCCTGGAGAAGGAAACGCAATGAACAAGTTAACTGCATTTTTCTTGATAGCTCTCTTCGTGACGCCATTTTTCGCACTTGACCACCACCGTGTCAGAACCTATCCTTGTCCCGACGGCCGCCTGATCGACGTTGTAAACGTGCCCGGCATTCCGCCTGAGCAAAGGATTGCCGGACCCATTGCCACTCCCTCGCGCAACGCAGTGATGCTGAACGGCGTTCCGGCCTTTGACTGGTGCTACGGATGTTCCGCCACTTCGGGGGCGATGATGGCCGGATATTATGACCGGGGAGCGTTTGCCCAGATTTATACAGGACCCGTGAACGCAGGAATGGTGCCTTTGAACAACAGCGCCTGGGGTCCGGGCGAATGTACCCTCAGCGCCACGCACATGGGATATGACGGCTTGGCCGGATCTGGTCACGTGGACCGTTTCTGGACCAACAACAGCGGTAACGATCCCTTCGGACCAGGCGATCCCACCGGCACGTATTGGGGCTGCACGGCGGATTACATGGGCACCAATCAACAGTGGTGGGGCAACAGCGATGGCAGCACGACCTTCGCCTATTATGTGGATGGATCGCCATTGTATGATCCCGGTGACGGAGAGAGCGGCCCGCCTTATTTCCGGGACGGCATCCATGGATTACGCCTTTTCTTTCAATCACGTAATTATGCGGTCAGCGTGAATTACAACCAGTATATACAAGGCTGGGACGGCAACGAGTTCGGTTATACGCTCGCTCAATTCCGGGCTTCGATCGATGCAGGCATTCCTGTTATGATCCAGATCGAAGGCCACTCCATGGTGGGCGTGGGCTATGAAAGCGCAAGTTCGACTATCTATATACACAACACCTGGGACCACAGCCTGCACTCCATGACTTGGGGAGCTACCTACAGCAATATGGCGCATTACGGAGTCGGCGTGCTGGAGTTGATCCCGCCGCCGCAATTGCAGGTCGCGGATCCCAGTCTCAGCGCCATCTTGCTGCCCGATGATCCGGGAGAGGATTCTTTCACGATCCATAACGCCGGAGGCGGTCCGCTGAGTTTTGAGATCGTGCTCCAGACATTGCGGAGCAGCGATCCTGATGGATCGCGGCCTGATGCATCGAGGAACATCACCGGTAGCACACTGAGCGTGGATGCGGTTGCCTACTATCCCGGCACCACCGCCAATTGGACATTGAGCTTGTATAATGGCAGCAATGACGATGAGTGGCTCAAGGATGTTTATCTGACCATACCGCCGTATGTTCACGTCGTGGCATCCAATTTTACCGGAGGTGGAGGCGGCGATATGATCCCGGATCAGGCTGCGGGTACGGGAATAACATTGCACTGGCACGGCGAATCCGGCGGCTGGGGAGTGGTCTATCCGGGCAACACGGCAGTGGCAAGCTTGAACATCAGTATTCCCGAATACTATGAAGGCTCGCTGGTGCTGCCTTATCAGATCCACGGGGACGTCTACGGCTCTGAACCGCACGTGCTGAACGGACAATTGGTGATCCCGGTGATCCCTGCCTTGTTGCCTTGGTGCAGAATTGCACCTGTCATGGGCGAGCTTGTGGCAGGAGCGGATTTGGACATTTATGGGTATTTCAATGCTCTGGATTTGATTCCGGGGATTTACACGGCGGATCTGGAACTTAGGTCCAACGATCCTGTTACACCCATACTGCTGCTCAGCGTAAGCTTGCAGGTCCGGGCGATCTTGCCGCCAGAAACCATTATGCTGCAAAAAACACCGAATGGCGTACGCCTGACCTGGGATCCGGTGCCGGGAGCTATGGGATACAAGATCTATCGCTCGGAGTTGCCTGACAGTGGATTCTATTGGGTTTTTACAACGGAGCTTTGCAGTTACGAGGAATACTTCTGGCTGCCTCAGCTGTTTTACAGGATCAGCGCAGAATATTGACCAATTGACAGTGTGTGGATTTCCGCGCGATTCAATACCGGTGCTGATATTCAGTGAAGCATAACTGGATGCCGGACTCCAAGCTGGCAGTCTCGTAAAAAACGAGTTCCCAGTCTGACCAATCCACCTCTGGAAAATAGGTGTCGCCCTCAAACGCAGCATCGATGCGCGTCAGGTAGATTCGTGTGGCCCAAGGCAGAAACAGGCGAAAAATCTGAGCCCCACCGATGACGAAACATTGTTCGGATCCGCATAGATCCAGCACTTCCGCAACATCGTGACAGATAATCGCGCCCGGAACCCGAAACTCCGCATCTCGCGTGAGGATGACGTTTACGCGTTGATCCAAGGTACAGCCCAGCGACAAATAGGTCTTGCGTCCCATAATGACTGTGTGGCCGAGCGTCTTGGCCCTGAACCAAGCCAGGTCTTCCGGTATTTGCCAGGGCAGGCGGTTGTTCCGGCCGATCAGGTTGTTACTGTCCAGGGCGGCAATGATGCTGATCTGGGGGGAATTCAGGAACTGAATACGATGTCTCCGGTCAGCAGACGGCTTTTCAGATAGATGGGGCGCACGGTGCTGAGACTGACCTTACCCTCGCAGATCACATCCTCGCCAAAACTGATGTCTCCGGTGATGGAGAATTCAGAACACCCAACAAGCGAGGGCACGCCATCCTTGAACCGGGCCAGTATCTGCTCGATGCGGCCGTAGTAGCGGTCATCAAGTTCCAATATTGGTGGGCTCAAGAGGCCGCGCCGCAGGACGACCTGGTATTGATCGTTCAATTCATATGCGTCCGACCAGATCGCCAACAGGTCGTTGTTTTTTTTTACCGGAGCGAAGCGGGAGCGGGGCACGACCAGGGCACGGGAATTGCCCATCACGCTGATCGCAGCGCCCATGGCGGTCTCCAATTGATAGACCTGCGTACCGTCCACGGTCTTGGGATTGATGATCAAAGGCAGGAGCAGCACACCGTCGCCGGCTATCAATTGCCATTGCAGGGCTTTGAGATCGATCCAGATGTTGTTGGTGTTGAAATACTTGTAGAGTTCGATGTTCTGAAAGTCGGGCAGTTCCTCCGGCGGGCATTGCGCCACTTCGCGCAGCAACAGAGTACCGTGTTTGTCTTCGCAAAGATGGCCGCCTTTTTTATCGGCCTCGGTACGCAGGCAGACCTCCATCAGGAAATGGATGCCATTATCCTCCATATAGGCCGGAATGCCGGTATCCATCACGGCGCCGAGGTTGTCGGCATTGGAAACGAAGGCGTAGCGGTAACCGGCGTCGATCAGGCCGTCCAAGATACCGGAAGAAGACAACGCGGCGTAGATGTCCCCGTGGCCGGGGGGGTTCCACATTTGCTGCGGATCTTCGTGTTCAAAGGGATTGAGATCGCTGCGGCGGACACGGGGAAACTTGTTTTGGATGAAGGAGATGGGCAGTTTCTGCTTGGTGAGATCCGGATACTTTGTAAGGTATTTCAGCGTGTCGGCTTCAGTATTGTAGCTGTTCATGAACATGAGCAGGACTTCGTAGCCGCTGCCGGCGCGCAAAGCCAGTACCTGGCGGGTGATGATGTCCAGGAAGTTCATGTTGCCCTTCACCGGCAGCAGACTCTTGGCCGAAGACAGGCCCATACTGGTGCCCAATCCTCCGTTGAGCTTGATCACCACGATGTGTTTGAGGATGCTCTGCCGCCGAAACTCAGCCAGGCTGGCGTAATCGATCAGGTTGGCCGGAGAGGGAGATTGGATCGATGCTTGCGGGAGCAGGCCACGATCGCCTTTGGCCAGCAGTTTGTAATAGGCGCCGAAAGTGCGGATCACGCTGTCGGGTATGGCTTCAGAGCGCATTTGTTTGACAAACTGGCTCAGCATCTGTCAAGCTCCGCAATGCCTTTATCCTGCAGCAGTTCAGCCACCAGGGCGTCGATACGGGCATCGTCCACATACTGGGGGATCGTGATATGGCCGCGCTCGTGGTTGACCTGGTTCCAGGTTTGCGCGGTTTGGACGGCGTTGGGATTGCGGGCCCAGTTGCGGCGCCCGACTCCGCCCATGACATCCCAGGACAAGCCGGAGCGGACAACTTCGTCCATGGCAGGTGAACCATCCAGGACAATGCCGTTGCCGCCGTTCACCGAGCGTCCGATACCCACTCCACCGCCGTTGGAGAGCACGACCAGCGTCATACCCCGGGCAACGTTGCCGGCGAAGCACTGGGTCGCCATCTCAGCCATGACATTACTTCCGTCACGGATGTTGGCGGTTTCGCGGAAGGGGGAGTCGGTGCCGGAGGTGTCGTGGTGATCGCGGCCCAACATCACGGGTCCGATCTGCCCAGCGCGCACCATCTGGTTGAAACGCAGCGCGATACTTACCCGCTCCTGCTCATCGGCATACAGGATGCGGGCTTTGGTGCCCACCACCAATTTATTGGCAGCGGCCTGGCTGATCCAGTGGTGATTGTCGCGGTCCATGGCGTTGCGGATGGGATCGATCAAGGCCAATGCGGCCCGGTCGGTTTGTTCCAGGTCGCTGTCCCGTCCGCTGAGACAGATCCAGCGGAAGGGGCCGTAGCCGTAATCGAAGCAGAGCGGACCCATGATATCTTCCACATAGGAGGGGAAGATAAAGCCCTCATTGGTATCGCTGCCGTTGCGGGCGATGGAGCGCTCGCCAGCCTCGAACACGCTGGCCATGAAGCTGTTGCCGTAGTCCCAGAAGCTGGCGCCCTTGGCGCAAAGCCGCTGGATGACCTTATAATGTCTGATCAGCGAAGCATCTACCCGCTGCCGGAATTCCTGCGGCGCTGTGGAAAGCAGTGCGCGTCCTTGCTCAAAGCTCAGCCCGACTGGAGTGTAGCCGCCTTCATAGACAGCGTGGCAGGAAGTCTGGTCAGATAGCAGCTCGGCTTTGATGTCGTGCGCGTCCACATATTCCAGCAGCTCGACGATGTTGCCGTAATAGGCAATGGATATGGGTTTCCGGTTCTGGCGGAATTCCTCCACCCAACCAAAGATCTCGGCCAGGTCAGCAGACACGCGGCTGACCCAGCCCTGGCTGTGGCGTGTTTCGATGCGGCTGTGGTCAACTTCGGCAATAAGTCCGATACCGCCGGCGATCTCCACAGCTTTCGCTTGCGCGCCGCTCATGCCGCCCAGACCGGAGGATATGTATAGAACTCCGGCCAGATCGCGGTCGGCGGGGATGCCCAGATACTTGCGGCCAGCATTGAGCAGGGTGATGTAGGTCCCGTGCACGATGCCCTGGGGGCCGATATACATCCAGCCTCCAGCTGTCATCTGGCCGTAATTGGCCACACCCAGCGCGGTTAGACGCCGAAAATCCTCGGTATTGTCCCATTTTCCGATCACCAGGCCGTTGGTGGAAATCACTCTGGGCGCTTCTTTACGCGAGGGATACAAGCCCAGGGGATGGCCGGATTGCACGACCATGGTTTGCTCTTCGGTCATGAGCTCCAGGTACTTCTTGATCAGGCGGTATTGCATCCAATTCTGGCAGACCTGACCCGTCTCGCCGTAAGTGACCAGTTCGTAAGGATAGAGCGCGATATCGAAGTCGAGGTTGTTGTCGATCATCACCTGCAGGGCGCGGGCGGACGTGATGCCACGGTATTCGTCGATGGGACGCCCATAGATCCGGCCTTGGGGACGAAAGCGATAGCCATAGATCCTGCCGCGGGTGAGTAATTCCTGTAAAAACTCCGGCGCCAGCTGAGCGTGCAGTCCGGCCGGCACATAGCGCAGGGCGTT
>CAYXEF010000002.1:65371-84564 GCA_964463825.1 uncultured Candidatus Cloacimonadota bacterium
AAAACTCCGGCGCCAGCTGAGCGTGCAGTCCGGCCGGCACATAGCGCAGGGCGTTCTTAACCGCCAGAGCGATCTCCGCCGGCCTCAGCTGCAGACCCCGGTCCGGTGCACGCCGGTATTGGGGCTCGAAAACCGGATCTGGCGGTAGTATCGGATCGAGTCGCACTTCAAACTTGTTTTCAGAAGACATCTATAACCTCATATTCAATTCATAGAGACAGGCATGACCTTGACAAGCCGGGCGTGTCAGGGGAATATCACACGTCAAGCTAGGAATTTACGGGAACAAACTTTGTCAAGTAAAACCCGGCTGATTGGCACCGGGAGCTATGCAATCCGGACCCGGCGGAGATAACGTGGGCAGACTAATCTCAGCAAAACCATCCTGTCTTGGTCCAGACTCTCCTAATCCGGACACCCCGGCAGATTTGGAGTTGACAAAAAGCCGCACTGCCAAAGAGGGTTCCTTTTTGCGAGGAGACGACACCGATATAGGATGAATATGATACATAAACTGATCCAGAGCATTTTCGACCTGTTGTTTGGAGACTTCAACGGGATTCAGGTGCTCATCTATCCCATGACCCTGTTTTGGTGGATCGACAGCGACAGTTTTCTCCTTGCCATCACCAGCTTGCTCACCAATCAGAGGCAGCTGTTTCCGGTTGGGATCTTTTTCCTGCTGCTGCTGTTTTTGCTGTTCTTAATCATCAAGAATTCCAGTTCCATCTTCAGCAACAACAAAACGACCCTGAGCGCGGAGAAAAGGTCATTCGGGCTGATGGTGATCGAAGTGCACAAGTTGCTTCTGATCATGGTCATAGCCGCTGTACTGCTCTTTGTGTTGGCATCCTTTTTACGCTATTATTATGGCATCAGCGTCTCCTTGAAGACCATTTATCCAGTAATGTTCAGGTTGTTCGGCATCGTATTCATCCTCTTCTACTCGCTCAAGAATTGCTGGACCCAAAGCTATCGGGAACAGGGTAAAAGCATGGAGCGATCGGCATTATTGGTACTGCGCGACTTTTCCCGGCAGCAACAGGAATACCTGGCGCACGCCTTGGCGTTGGTCGTCCTGACACTGGTGGGCAGTTTTATCTACAATCTGATCATCCTGAACCTGCTTCTGCCTTTGTTTGTCGAGGACGGCAGAGGGTTGCAGCTGATGTTACTGCCGCCCACCGGGATTTGGTCCCTGCTTTACGACGTCGGCGTGTTCGGCATCGCTTTTCTTCTGTCCAACCTTCTCTTTTCACCCTTGGTCAGAGTAATCGTCCATATCACCAACCGCCTGTCGCCCCAGCAGCCCAAACCAGGGGGCTCTGATGCCTAAGAAGCGAAAAAAACGCAGAAGTCGCAAACGCAAATCGAACAGAACCAGTTTCCCTTTAGGACTCTATCTGGTTATCGGCTGTCTTTCCGCTGGGATCATTTGGCTGATCAGCATCAGGATACCGCCGGAGACTGTACTGCCCACACCAGCAACGCTGGCGCAGGCCACGCCGGATCCGGAATCCGCCATCACCGAGGTGGCCAAGAAACTGGGTGTTACCCCTCCGCGCATCACCAAAACCAAAGAGAAAAGCAAGCAGCAATACCGCCTGCCCATCGACCGTGACAAGATGGATCTGACCTATGCCAACATGATCGTTAAAAGCGAACTTGAGAACCGCGGAGCCAAACTCACCTCCGGCAAAGCGGCAGACAACAAGCAGATCCTGACTTTCAAGCAGGGCAGGAAAGATGTCGAGGTGAACCTCTATTATGACAAAGCGCCTGTTAAAGCCAAAACCAATCCCAAGTATATTGCCATCGTAGTCGATGATTTCGGTTCGGTGCAGGGCGACTTGCTGCAGGGATTTCTGAGCCTGCCTGCCGAAGTCACTTTTGCCATCTTTCCCGGTATGGCCCACAGCGTCCAGACCATGGAACAAGCCCGCGGCCAAAGCCGGGAAACCTTGATCCATGTTCCGATGGAACCGATCGGCTATCCCAGAGTCAATCCCGGCGAAAATCCGATCTTGGTCCAAATGGGCCAGAACGAGGTGGAAAAACTGCTCAACCGGCATTTCAGCGAGCTGCCGTATTGCTTGGGCATAAACAACCACATGGGCAGCCTGGCCACCACCGATGCCGCAGTCATGGGACATGTGATGAAGATCCTCAGGGACAAGAACAAGGTCTTCCTGGACAGCCGCACATCCAATGTCTCGATCGCCTATCAGACAGCCCAGAAACATCATATCCCCGCGTATCGCAACGACATTTTCCTCGATGCGCCCGACATCTCGCAAGCCACCATGGAGAAAAAACTGGAGCAGATCAAAAATCTGAGCGCCAGCCGCAACTACATAATCGCCATCACGCATTGCCACTCGCATGAAAAACTGCAGTACCTGCGCACTTTCATCTCCCGCCTGCAAGCCGAGGGATTCACTCTTATCCCCCTGTCCCAATATGGAAAATACGATGTGCCACCTATTTCTTAGGAGACTGCCATGACGCTGCTGAACTCAGTCTTGTTGGGCATTCTCCAGGGATTGACGGAGTTTTTGCCCGTCAGCAGTTCCGGCCATCTGGTCCTGGCGCAGCATTTTCTCGGTCTGCAGGATAGCGGCGACATCCTGTTTGAAGTTTTCATGCATTTTGGCACCCTCATAGCGGTATTGGTCTTTTTCCGACGGCGCATTTGGGCGCTGCTCAAATCTCCGTTCTCAGTGAATAAAACGCAGGAACAACCGGATCTGACGCATAATCGCAGTTTGCTGTTGTATCTCATCCTGGCCACAGCCGCCACGGTGCTGGTATTCCTGATCGGCGGTGAGTTCTTTGCCGCCCTGTATGCGAGGCCCCTGGTCGTCGCTTTCATGCTGATCATTACCGGCTGTGTCGTCTTTGGCTCCGATCTTGTCAAAACAGACCGCGTCAACGCCGCACAGATGGGTTGGCCGCGCAGCCTGCTCATCGGTCTGATGCAGGGCATTGCCATTATACCCGGCATCTCCCGCTCCGGGATGACGATCTCCACCGCCCTGTTCGCAGGCGTCAAAAGACGCGAAGCGGCGGAATTCTCCTTCCTGCTCAGCATTCCCGCAATCCTGGGTGCCAATCTCTCACATATCAAGGAATTCCAGCAGCTACGGATCTCCCAGGCGGAAATCTATCTGGCCGGATGTCTTGCCGCGGGTGTGGCCGGATATCTGGTGATAGCGTTGTTGATGGATCTGATCAGCAAAGCGAGGTTGAAATACTTCGCGTATTATTGCTGGATCGTTGCTCTGATCAGCATCATATCGATCCTGGGCTTCTCTCTATGACAGCTGTCCCGGCTCTCAAATTCGATCCTCAGAAGGTATCACTGGGCCAGAACTACCTGCTGCTGGGCGGAGATGCCTATTTGACTGATATGGTGGCTGATGTGATCTACGCAAGGCTGGCTCAATCTGCGGCGCCGGATCGGCTGATTGTCTATTGCGACGAGGTCAAAGCCACCGAGTTGAACGATCTCCTGGACGCCTATTCCATCTTTTCCAGCTCCAAAATGATCTTGTTACGCAACGCCGAGTTGCTCAAGAAACAGGAGTTGGAGACGCTTGCGGCGTATTTCACGGAGCCCTCAGAAGGGCAGACATTGGTCGTCACAGCGGATAAAGTGGACGCCCGCGTTGCCGGCTGGAAAAAAATCAGGGACGTCTGCCAGGTCGTGACCTGCGACCCTCCCAGATTCAGCAGCGAGCTGGTCCCGCTGGTCAATCTGGTCCTCTCGAGGCTGGGCATCAGAATGTCCGAAAGCGCGAAAAGTCTGTTCATCAACCGGGTGGAACTGGACTTTGCCAGCGTTTACAATGAGCTGCAAAAACTGGGACTGCTCCTCGGCGCACGCAAGCTGATCTCGGATGAAGATATTATCCGCAGCATCGGAATCTCACGGGTGGGCACCCAGATAGAGTTTTTCCGCTCGCTGGGCAACCGGCAAAGCAAGACCTGCCTGCAATTGCTGGAAAAGATGCTGTCCTCGGACTGGGCGCCGTTGCAGGTTTTGTTCCTGATCAACCGGTTTTACTTCAGCATTTACAAAATCATGCTACTGAGAGAGAACCATTTCAGCGCCACGGAGATCATCCGGGCCCAGCTGCCGGAACACTTTGAATCCCAAAGAGCTGAGTTTGTGCGCTTTTCCGATCATTACCGGATCACACAGATGCCGGCTATTTTCGAGCTCCTGCTCGACACAGACGCCAAACTTAAAAGCACCAGCGCCAGCGACACCGTTCTGCTCACCAGCTGTATCCTGCGTCTGATGGAAGTGGCTTGAAAAATCACGGCCTGCTGCTGCACATCAGCTCGCTGCCCACAGACTACGGCATTGGCGACTTCGGTCCGGCAGCCTACCAGTTCGCCGATTTTCTGTCCGAAAACGGTTTTCGTTACTGGCAGATCCTGCCCCTATATCAAGCCGGCTACGGTAACTCCCCCTACAATCCCCTCTCGGCTTTTGCGCTCAATCCCTATCTGATCAGCCCTGACCTGCTCTTTGAGGATGGCTTGATCGATAAAGCGGACCTGCAAGCCGCCACCCTGCCTCGGAGCAGTCAGGTCCACTACGAGGCAGTGTATCGTTTGAAAGATTCATTACTGAGCAAAGCAAGTGCCAATTATCTTACTGATAATGAGATTATTGAGTATATAGAAAGTAACGCTTTGAATATGAAGCCTTACCTTGCTTATATCATGCTTAGTAAACTGTACGGAGATTACGACTGGCAGCATTTCCGGGCTGAGCACCGACAATATGATGCAACACTTTATCAAGATCTATTCAAAAGATACCGCCGCAATATATTACAATGCGCAGCCATACAGGCTCTCGCGTTGGATCAGGCCAACCGGCTGCGGTCATACCTGAATTCCCAAGGCCTGCAACTGATAGGCGACATGCCGCTCTATCTCTCATATCACAGCGCCGAAGTCTGGGCCAACCAGCAATACTTCGACTTGGACGACAACGGCAACCGGCTCCATGTGGCCGGAGTACCGGCTGATGCATTCAGCAGCGAAGGCCAGTTATGGGGAAATCCGCTGTATCGTTGGGAACGTTTGCGCGAAGACGGTTTTGAGCTTTTCCTCCGCCGCATCGGACATGCGCTGGGTTATTTAGACAGATTACGCTTGGATCACTTCATTGGTTATGTGAACTACTGGTCCGTTTCTTGCTCACAGGATCCGGAAAACAAGGAGACGGTTCTGCCCCAGAATGCGCTTGACGGAGAGTGGGTCAAGGCATTGCCTGATGAGTTCTTTGCCATCCTGGGTGACCGTTTCACCCCGGATTCGTTTATCGCCGAAGATCTGGGTATCCTAAACCCCGAAGTGTGCCGTTACCGTGACCTCAACCACTATCCGGGCATGATCATACTGCAATTCTGCTTTGAGGAAGGCGTCCCCGACACCCGCTCCTTCCCCGCTCAGGCGTACATCTATACGGGAACCCATGACAATCCCACAGCTCAGGAATGGTTTGCCAACCTGGCCCCGGACGCTCCCAGCCGGCAAAATCTGCTGACCTTCGTCAAGGAACACCCGCTGCTGTTTACCGGGTTGGGACTGGAGACGGAGGCCGACATCGGGGCGGCGGTTCATAAAGTACTTTGCATCATTGCCAGCAACTCCAACTGCCATAATGTTATCCTGCCGGTGCAGGACCTGCTGGGGCTGGACTCCGAAGCGCGTATGAATGTCCCGGGGACGGCTCTGGGCAATTGGCAGTGGCGCCTGAACGATCTATTCCAGCTTACTGAGGTCACTGGTCTCTGCGGAGAAGAAAGAAGCGGAATCGATTAATCATAAAATCATATATAGCAATTCACTAAGTCAGCGTAGTGGATGTAGAGTCTTAATTATATCAGTGTAACAGATTCCAATATATCCTATCTGTTCCTAGTCTGGATCAAATCCCGATTCGTTCTTGCTGCCCTCTCGTTTGTCTCTGCTATACTCCCCCAAGACAACCCCTGTCAGACACGGGTAGTGTTCAGCCGGCAGAGTGGCATAATACCACACAGAAGCAAGGAAGGAGCGTGCGTTGATCAACGGTGATCTGATCAACGGGGTAGAGGAGAGCGCAGGTGCCAGAGCGCCAGTTCTTTTTGCCGCCTGATTTCTGAAGGTTTGGGGATGTGGATGGGTTTGCCCGTGTAGTAGTCCAAACCCGTATAGTACATACAGGTGCTGATAGTCATCGGCGCGGGGGTGAATTCCTGTACCTGTTCCACCCTCAGCTTATTGCTGATCAGCCATTTGCGCAATGAGAGCGCGTCCTCGACCGTGGTCCCGGGATGTCCGATGATGATGTAGGGGATCACCTGCCGCCTGACTCCCGCGAGTTTACAGGCGGCGAAGTAGCGGTGCACGAATTCCTCGAACAGCCCTATCTCCGGTTTGCCCATCAAACGCAGAACGGCGGGGGAACTGTGTTCCGGAGCCAGTTTGAGCCGTCCGCCGGTGTAGCGAGCGGCCAGGGCCTTGATATATTCAGGACTGCCCAAAGCCAGATCGTGCCGGATCCCGGAGGCGACGAAGACCTGCCGCACTTCCGGCAAAGCTGCCAGCGCGTTGAGCAATTCCAGCTGCGACCGGTGGTCGGGCCGCAATTGGGGGCAGGGTTTGGGATAGAGGCAGGAAGGGCGCGGACAATCTCTGGGAAAGCCCTGCAGGCAGATCGACCTGTACATATTGGCGGTGGGGCCGCCGACATCGGTGATGGTGAGCGCTTGACCGCGCAGGGTGGCGATTTTCTTCGCTTCGTCCAGGAGCGAGTCCCTTGACCGGGATTGGATGCGCCGTCCCTGATGAGCGGAGAGGGCACAAAAATTGCAGCCGCCAAAGCAGCCGCGGTGCGAGGTCAAGGAATCCCTGATCTGCTCGAAGGCAGGGATCCTGCTCCCCTGATAGCTGGGATGGGGGGCATATGCGAAAGGCAGCGCGTAGATCGCGTCCAGTTCGGCTTCGGTGAGCGGTCCGGCAGGGGGATTGTGCCTGAGCCAGCGATTGCCGTTTTGCTGGTAGATCACCCGGCTGGCTTGGTGTTGCTCGAACAGCCGGGTCATGCGCAGAAAAACCTGCTTGTCATGACAGGCCAGGTTGTCCGGAAGTACGATGTCATCCTTGGCGGGAGCGTCTCGGCTGAAAGCGACGGTTCCCGGCAGATCCTGCAAATCCGCCACGGATGCGCTTTGCTGCAGGCGCATGGCGATGTCCAGCACCGCCCTCTCCCCCATGCCGTAGACCAGAATGTCGGCCTTGGTGTCGCTGAGCAGGCTGGCGCGCACTTTGTCCTGCCAATAATCGTAATGCGCTATCCGGCGCAGCGAAGCTTCGATCCCGCCCAGGACCAGCACCGAGCGCTTGAACAGCCGCCTGAGGACGTTGGCATAGGCCAAAACGGCGCGGTCGGGCCGCAGACCTGCCTGGCCCCCGGGGCTGTAGGCGTCGTCGTTGCGGCGTTTGCGCTGCGCGGTGTAATTGCTGACCAACGAGTCCAGGTTGCCGCCGGTGACGCCGAAAAAAAGCCGCGGCCTCCCCAAAGCCAGAAAATCTTCGTCCGAGTTGATATCGGGCTGGGCCAAAATACCCACCCTGAATCCCGCCGCCTCCAGCTGCCTGCCGATCACGGCGGCGCCGAAACTGGGATGATCGACATAGGCGTCGCCGGTCACGATGACGATATCCAGCTCATCCCAGCCCCGCTCGCGGGCTTCGCTCAAGGTGGTGGGTAAAAAAGCCATGCTTTAGAAAAAAAGGGGCGCGAGCTGCAAGCTCCCGCCCCGGATAGTTGGGTCCCCTTCTGGATCAGGGATTGACGCGGATGATGTTGATCGCCTGCACGCCTTTGTCTGTTTCCATCAGGTCGAAGCTGACGATCTCGTCCTGCTCCAGCACCTTCAATTCCCGCGGGGAATTGGTGACGATGGACTTCCAGTGGACGAAGTACTCTTTGTTGTCTTCGGTAATAATAAAGCCGTAACCTTTATTCTTGTTGAACCACTTGACTTTACCTTTCATTTGAACCTCATAAACATTGGTGTTTCCACTAACAATATAGCGCGAAATCAGTCAATGACAAAATTTAAAAAGACCTTCCCGGCAAAAATCTTCTGCGGTCTTCACGGATTTTCATTGACGGTTTTCGCTGTGGCAGGAAGATTGGGAAAAGAATAAAACGCGGCGAGCCTGACACAGCCCACGCAGCCGCAAATAACGCGCAAAGGTGCCGGATGAACGATTTGATACTCTTGGTAGACGAAGATCCGCTTCTGGGGGAAGTGATCAGCGAGTATTTGTCCGCCAAAGGGTATCAGGTTGACGTTGCCGAAGACGAGGAGCAGGCTCTGCAACTTTTAAAAACCAGAGAGTATCTCTTGGCCTTGATCGATCAGGGCGTGCGGAGTTCCGCCACCCGCGCTCTGCTGCTGGCGCTGCGTGCCGCTGACTCCCGGATGCCGTGTTTGCTGCTGACCAATTACTCCCAGCTGGAGAAGATCACGCCCCTGCTTGAGTCCTGCACCGCCGATTATCTGCTCAAGCCCTTCCAGCTTTCAGAACTGCACAATATGATCAGGAAGCATCTCTGAAACATGTACGAGATCAGTCTGCGCACCCCTCAACATGAGAGTTTCCCCCTGCCGCTGTGGCTGCATCCGGAGTTTCTGGAAGCGGTGGCAGCGCTGCAGCATTGTCAGGCCTGGCAACTTCTCTGCCACAAGGGTGATCAATGCGTGGCGATGATGCCCCTGTACGAGAAGCTGAATCTCGGCCTGCGCCGTCTGATCTGCCCGCAAAGCGCCTATTATCAAGGTTTGTGGTTCTTCTGGGAAGATGGCCGCGCGCGTAACCGCAATCTATTGGACGAACTCAAAGTTTCCGCCGATATCGCTCAATTTCTCAAAGCCCGTTACAAGCGCCTGCATTTCAACCTGGCACCCCACAACCTCGATACGCGGGGCTTCACCTGGGCTGGCTTCCACGCCAAACCGCTCTACACCTTCACGCACAGCCTGAGACAGCCTTTGGAGCCGCTCATCGATGAACGCCGCAAACTACGGTCCGCCATGAAGCAGGACTATCGCTTAGAGGAAGGCTTTCGCCCGGAGGAATTCATCGACCTGCTCAAGGAACAGCATCAGCGCAAGGAACAACGTTTCGGTCTCCCCTATCAGGGCTGGGAGCAGTGGATGCGCCGTTTGCACGGGCAGGATTTGCTGGCTCAATTCAACCTGCTGCGCGGGCAGCGGATCATCAGTTCCAATCTGCTGCTGGGCGGCACCCACGACCGTGTCGCCTATTCGATAATGATCTGCACGCTGCCCGAAGAGATGAAGAACGGCGCCAGTACCCGGCACTATTATGAGCTGGTTTCGAGCCTGGCGCAGCGCTGGGACGGAATCGATTTCTGCGGCGGCAACATCAGTGAAGTGGCCAGGTTCAAGGCCGCCTTGGGGCTGACCTTACGACCATTTTTCCAGCTCAAGGGCTGAGGCTGGCACTTACTAATAACGAGGATCCATGACAAGAGTCACAGTTTTACTGGGCGGCACATCCTCCGAACGGGAGGTATCCCTGATCAGCGGAGAAGCCATCGGCAAAGGCCTCGAAGCCAGGGGTTACGAGGTTCAAAAACTTGATCCGGCGCGTTTTCACGGCATACAGGCAATTCTATCCCAGATCAGGGAACTGAAGACAGATGTAGTGTTTCTGGGGCTGCACGGCGGCAGCGGCGAAAACGGCCAGTTTCAGGCCGCACTGGAATTGGAGGGGATCCCCTTCACCGGTTCAGGTGCCAAAGCCTGCGCCCTGGCCATGGATAAGTATCTCTCCAAACTGCTTGCCCGGGAGGAAGGCATCCCCACGGCCGATTACCTGCTCATGCGCGAAGATCTGCTCAACGACTATAACGATCCCGCCGATTACCAGGCCGTATGTGAGAAACTCGGCCTGCCGCTGATGGTGAAGCCCAATGACGGCGGTTCCTCGGTGGGCATGACCCGGGTGGAGCAGCTGTCCCAGCTCAAACCCGCGCTGAAACTGGCCTTGTCGCACTCCGGCAGTACGCTTCTGGAGCGCTTTATCCCCGGACGAGAACTAACGGTCACGCTGCTGGACGGCCAAGCGCTGCCGCTGGTGGAGATCCGTCCCCTGGCCGGCTGGTACGACTACCAAAACAAGTATGGCGAAGGGCGCTCGGAGTACCTAGCTCCGGCACCGGTCGAGGATGCCCTGGCCCAATTGATCCAGACCTACGCCGAACGCCTGTGGCAGGTTTTTGGATTGCGTCATTATGCCCGCGCGGATTTCCGTTTTGACGGCGAACACGCCTATTTCCTGGAACTTAACACCCTGCCCGGCATGACGCCCCTGAGCCTGACCCCCAAGGCCGCGCAGGCGATCGGATTGGAGTTTCCCGAGCTGGTGGACAGGATCGTCCGACTGGCCGGCAGATAGATCTTTTTAACTGGTAGGGGGTTTAAAGCAGGCGGTGTCCGCGCATGCGCAGAGTATGATAGTTGTAAAAAGAAATCCAGCTAGCGTCTGGAGTGATGGGAGGGTCCGCGTAACAGCGTAGGGCCAAGGGATTACGAGTCAATGCCTCCGGTCAGGGCTTTCCACTTGGATACCAGGTCCGCGCGCACATTATTGAGCTCTTTCTTTTTATCCATCCAGTCTGAATAGTGGTATTGCTCGCTCACTTCGACGATATCGCGGTTGTTCATATGGATCGTGAATACCATCTTGCGGTAACCGATCGTGCTCATGTCATCACCCTGGTCCCGAACCTTAGAAATCCTCCTCACATCGCTGAGTTCGACGCTTCTTCCATTGGGCAGGTTGTACAACATGGGTACCTCGTAAATGCTATCTGATGCCAAAATATGAAGTACCGGATTCTTGGCAAGTTTTTTTTCACGATTTATCGTCAAATATCCCCAGGTAGCCACCTCGTATCACGTATAACAACACAAGATTAGACATGGTTTGGGGAAGCATTGTCTCAGCTTTACGGCCTTAGAATCGTGAACCGGGCAGACCTATCAGCTCTGGATTTGCCCCTGCCGTGTGGACGAGTTATCCCTGTGAGCATCAGCAAGGCATCCCGCGATTATGCGAGTTCGGTCTCTGGTGCCTTCCCCCGGGATTACCTCGGATAACGGGGGCGGAACATGGGTGTGAAAATAATCAACAACATTACAGCTTGCAGGCAACGGTGGCAGGAAGTGAATGCTCATGAGACAGAAAAACCCCGGACCTGCGTCCGGGGTGTCGGTTGATCACTATGGTTTCAGCCAGCAGGCTGTGGGATGGTTATCTCATGAGTATGATCCTGCCGTTACGGACCTGGCCTGCGCTGCTGAGGCGATAGCTGTAGATGCCGCTGTCGACCTGTGTGCCGTTGTTGTCGGTGCCGTCCCAGCTGAAGCCGGCAATGCCTGCGGCATCGGTGGCGGCGGCAAAGGTCCTCACCAGCTGGCCCTTGAGGTTGTAAACGGCCAGAGACACGGGCGCACCGGCCTTGCTCACTATGCTGAAGACCGTGTTGCTGCGGAAGGGGTTGGGAGCTGCACTGACCCAGAGTTGGGCTGGCGCAAGCTGATCGTCGTTGGCCACGCCGATGTTGATGGTCACGATATTGGATGGTTCGGAGAGCATGTAGGGATCGTTGAACATGGAGCAGATCCAATACTCGTGGGTGCCGTTGGGTACATAGGTATCGGTGAAGGTGAGGGTGTTGACGTTGGTGATGGTGGAGATGGTCAGTCCGTTGCGATACAAACGGTAACCGATGAGACCGCGTCCATCGTAGTATTGGGGGCGTTCCCAGGTGAGCACGACCGTGCTCGGGGGATTGAGCACGCCGTTGAAGTTCTGCGGGGCGGGCAGGACATCGATCGGGAGCGTGTATGCGCTCATGACCTGGATTCCGGCCATGCCGTGCTGGTCAACGGGAGTGACGGCAAAGGCCAGCGGCAAGCCCAGATCTTCCTCCACGGGATTGTAGACCGTGGCGTTGGCGTCGGTGATCGCCTGCGGCGTGTTGTTGACCACCCTATACCACTGATAGAGCGATGTACCCTCGGTATTGCTGTCGGGATCGGAGAAGGTGTAGGATCCGCTCATGGGCTGATAGAGAACCGGCGGACCGACAATCGCGACATCAGTGACAACCGGCGCCGCGTTCAGGAATCCGGTGCCCGAGAGCGGGATTTCGATCAGGGGATGGTTGTAGAGATCGCTATTGATGGTCAGCGTTCCGGTATAGTCCTGGGCCGCGGTGGGGGTGAAAGCGACGTCCACGGTGATGGTTTGGGTGGCCGGGATGCTGAAATTGCTCACGCTGGAAGTAAAGGCCGGATTGTTGATGGAGATGGTCCCGGTGGCGGTGGTGGAAATGAAATTGGTAATGGTGATGGGGATGGTGGCACTGCCTGTGACATAGGTATCCGGAAAATCGAGCGTCTGATGCGACACGGGATATGCGCCGACCAAGCCGGCCAGGGAATACTTCACGCCCTGCAGGATCTCCTTGGTGGTCACGTTTTGCAGGAAAAACACCATCTCGCAATTGCCGACATTCCACGCCGGATTGGGGGTGAATGACAGGTTGACGGTGGTCGTCTCGCCGGTATTCAGGTTGATGGCGGTGCCGTTCTGGTCCGGGACCATGAGGCGGTTGACATTCTCCACCGTGGTCTGGTTGAACCACACCTGCGGGATGTTGGATTCGGTGAGCACGGCGTGCAGTTTGATGTTGGTGTTGGTGTCCGCCTCGGGCTTGGCAACGGTTACTGAGACCTGATACTGGCCAGCGTTCTGGTTGCCGACTGCGGTGATCGTGAAGTGCGACGGCACGGCGAGGCGGGCGTTGACACGGGGCAGATAGGTCGAATACATGGAAGTGGTGCCACTGCCGCCAACGGCGGCATTGAGCCCATCGAAGTAGGCGGTCGGATATCCGCTGGGGGCATAGTAGCTGTTGCGGGCGTTGGAATAGACGTTGGCATAGTTATCGTTGTTGTGGTTTTTGACGATGGCGACGGCATGGCCGTTCTGGAGCAGGTCGTGGCAGCCCATGGCGGCGCCTGGGCAAAACTGGCACCAGGTTCCGGTGGCGACCTCGACCACGACCAGGTTGCGCGGGACGGCGGTCAGGGCGAGCGTCAATCCCAGCATCAGCACAAGTAGCATTAATGTTCTCATCTGTTTATCTCCTCATGGTTTGATTATAAATCCACATTCATATGTTATGCAATTTTCGTGCCCAAGCCACAGGAATCATAGCTTGGCCCCGGTGGTTTCCGATCGGGTGTTGATCAACAGGCCTTGCGCGATGGACACGATCTCTCGCGGATCCCGCACCAGCCAATCTGGAGCGGAACCGCTCAGGTGTCCCGCAGAATGCAAGCCCCAGGTCACGCTGATGACCCGCACCCTGCTTTTACGGGCGGCTTTGATATCCCGCACTTCGTCGCCGACGTAGATCACGGCCTCGCTGTCCAACGCGTGGCGCCGGATCTGGCCGCGGATGTTGACGTGTTTTTTGAGGATGCCGTTGGTGCCCTCGACCCAGTCGAAGCAATCGATGCAGTGGTGGCGCAGCCAGGCTTGCAGGTTGTCCGTGCGGTTGGAACTGATGAGAGCCAGGGCGCAACCTGCGGCTTTCAGTTCCCTGAGCATGGGGATGACACCGGGGCAGGGTTCCAGATCGGGGATGATCCTGCGATATTCGTTGAGGACTAGAGCGATGGCGCCGCTCAGTTTATAGAGCGGCAGTCTGAGGACGCGCACGGCGCGGGTGAGTGGTAGATCGCGCATCGCGGAGAATTTCTCGGCGGTGATGGCGCTAAAACCGTAGCGTGGAGCCAGGTCGTTGATCAGTTGGCGCAGCTTGTCGATGGAATTGGCGACGGTACCGTCGAAATCGAAGATCAGCCAGGGCTTCAACTCTTTCCCGCCCGGTGTTCCAACACCATCTGGTAGGCCTTGTTGCGGCTGAGTCCGAAAAGCCGTGAGATCTCAGCGGCCTGTTCCCTGAGGCTGGTTTTACTCTTAATGGCAGCGTCAAGGAAAGCGGAGATATCGCCGGAAGCGTCCTCAGCCACTGGAGTGAGGCCTTCCAACACAATCACAAACTCGCCCTTCTCGGTGACATTGTAATCCTCCAGCAGGTCCCTGAGCCTGCCGCGGACGAATTCCTCGTGCAGTTTCGTGAGTTCGCGCGCCAGGCAGATTTGCCGGTCACCACAGACGGTAAGGATGTCTTCCAGCGTTTTACGGAGCCGGTGCGGAGCTTCGTAGACGATGCTGGTACCGTGATACTCGCGCAGCTGCTCCAGCCTGGCCTGGCGCTGTTTGAGCCGGAGGGGGAGGAAACCCAGGAACTGGAATTGCGAACAATCCAGCCCTGAGCCGATCACTGCGGGCAGCAGCGCGGTCGCGCCGGGCAGAGGAACAATCCTGATTCCGGCTGAGAGGCAGGCTCCGATCAGGTATTGGGCCGGATCGGAAATCCCCGGACTGCCGGCGGCGGTGACCACGGCGAGGTCGCCGCCCTCTTGCAGCAGGGCGAGGATTTCCGTCAGGCGCTGTTTTTCGTTGTATTTGTGCAGGCTAAGCAGGCGGGGCGGTTTGATCTCGTATTGCGAGAGCAGAAAGCGGGTCTTGCGGGTGTCCTCGCAGGCGATCAGGGCCACCGACCGGAGCGTGTCCAGGGCGCGCAGGGTGATGTCGCCCAGGTTTCCGATCGGAACAGGCACCAGATACACGTTTCCTGCCGGCATTACTTCTCTCAGATCAGTTTGAGTTCCCTGCCCACTTTTTGGAAGGCGGCGATGGCCTGGTCCAGATCCTCGCGGTTGTGCGCCGCGGAAAGCTGCACGCGGATGCGGGCTTTGCCCTTGGGCACCACTGGATAGACGAAACCGATCACATAGATGCCTTCCTGGAGCAGGAGATCCGCCATCTTCATGGCCAGAGGCTCGTCATAGAGCATCACCGGGACGATGGCCGTGTTGCCGGGCACGATGTCGAATCCGGCTTCGATCATTCGGGCACGGAAATATCTGGCGTTTTCCCACACCTTTTCACGCAGTTCCGGGGATTGTGTCAACATCTCGATCACCTTGATGCTGGCGCCGACCACAGAGGGAGCGACGGTGTTGGAAAAGAGATAGGGACGGCTGCGCTGGCGCAACAGCTCGATGATCTCGCGGCGGCCTGAAGTAAAGCCTCCATTGGCGCCGCCCATGGCCTTGCCGAGGGTGCTGGTGACGATGTCCACGCGCTGCTGAACGCCAAACTGCTCCGGCGTGCCGCGTCCCTGGGGGCCGATGTAGCCGGTGGCATGGGAGTCGTCGACCATGACCAAGGCATCGTATTTCTCGGCCAGATCGCAGATCTCCGGCAGTTTGGCCATATCGCCGTCCATGGAGAAAACGCCATCGGTGCAGACAAGGCGGTACTTCAGATCTTGGGCGCGGACAAGGGCTTCTTCCAGTTCCTGCATGTTGGAGTGCTTGTAGCGGAAGCGTTGCGCCTTGCAGAGCCGCACGCCGTCAATGATCGAGGCGTGGTTCAGTTCGTCTGAAATGATGGCGCATTCCTCATCCAGCAAGGGCTCAAAAATGCCGCCGTTGGCATCGAAACAGGCGGCGTAGAGGATGGTGTCCTCGGTGCCCAAAAACTCGGAGATCTTCTTCTCCAGATCCTTGTGTATGGCTTGCGTGCCGCAGATAAACCGCACGGAAGCGAGTCCGTAGCCCCAGTCGTTCATGATCTCCCGGGCGGCTTTGACCACCTCGGGGTGGTTGCCCAGGCCGAGATAATTGTTGGCGCAGAAATTCAATACTTTCTGACCAGTGCTGACACCGATCCTGGCGCCCTGGGGCGTGGTGATGATGCGTTCTTTCTTGTACAGGCCCTGCTTCTTCAGTTCCTCAAAGAGTTGTAACAGGTCGCTTTTCATTTTGCCAAACATGGCAAACCTCCACTTGCTTGTAGTCAATTTGGGGAACAGTTTTGGGGAGCGTGGATTTGGTCAATAAAAAACTCCCCGTAGGGAGTCAGATTGGTGCAGAAGGCGGGACTCGAACCCGCACACCCGTTACAGGCACAAGATCCTTAGTCTTGCGTGTCTGCCAAATTCCACCACTTCTGCATGAAAAATGTGTATTTTACTTGGGCTGTTCACCTGTGGCAGGCACCGGAGCCTTGGGGGTCTGGGTGGCCGCAGGTGTATCACCGAATTTTTCTTCCAGGATCTTGGGAGCAGCGCCCCGGCCAACATTGCGGACTTGGAAAGCCAGGAAGATGCAGGACGCCACAAAGATCACGCCCAGGATCTGGGTCCATTTGCGCAGAAACTTGCTGGCGCCGCTGCCGCCGAAGACGTTCATCGCGGCTCCGCCCAGATTGGCGTCCAAACCGCCCTTGGAAGTCTGGGACAGGATCACCAGGACCAGGGCCACACAGATGACCACATGAACGATCAGTGCAATAGTGTATAAAACCATGTCTTGTTTCCTTAGGGTTTCATTAAAGCATTAGCTGAGTACTACTTTTCAGAAGCCGCTTTTTTGTCAATCAGAAAAACGTTTCCGGCCTGCCCTGCCAGGCTGGCCAACATCGCCGCCAGAAGCAAGGCCGCGCCCAAAATGATCGCCGGCGTCACCGCTTCCCGGAGCAGCAGATATCCGCCCAACAGGGCAAACAGCGATTCCGAACAGAGGATGACGCTGGCGGTGGTGGGCGCCACTTTCTTCTGTGCATGCAACTGCAGGGTGAAGGCGATGCCCACGGAAAACAAGCCCGCATAGAGCAGAGGAAGGATTGCCGAACGGATACCCAGGGCCAGCTCCGGCAGACTGCCAGCTCCCCACAATCCCCGATACAGTATGGCTCCCGCCAGGCTGAGGACTGCGCAGACCAGATATTGCCCCAGTGCCAGATCCAGACTCTTCCGTCGCACTGTGAGTTTGTCGATCAATTGCACATGCAGAGCCCAGAACAATGCCCCGGTCAAGACCAGGAAGTTGCCCTGCGTGGCTTCCCAACTCTGCGACCGGTTGATCAGCCATAAACCTGCCACAGCCAGGCCCACTGACAGGAGCAGCCGGCGGTTGAGATGCTGTCCCCGCAGCAGCCCGATCAAGGGCACCATGACCACGTACAGCCCGGTGATGAAGCCGGCGCTGCCCGCCCCCGTCCACAGTAGCCCGTATTGCTGCAAAGATGAGGCAATGAAGAGCAGCCCGCCCAGTTGCAGCGAGTCCATCCAATGACCGGCAGTTTGGCTGGGGTTCGGTTCCCGTCCTGGACCTGTTTGTCGGGATATGCGGGTATGGCTCAGAAGCAGGCGGGTGAGCCACACGCAGGCAGCCCCCAGGATAAAACGCAGCGCGTTGAATGTGAAGGGATCGAGGCTGGCCATGCCCTTGCGTTGAGCGACAAAGGCGAAGCCCCAGATCGCGGCTGCCGCCAACAAGGTCAAGACCGCCTTCATCTGTTATGGATTTTCTCTCGTCCTTCTCCCCTACTTACAGCGCCGTTTGCGCGTAAGGGCCAGCCCGCCGAAACCGGCGATGATAGCCATGTAAAATCCGAAATCGTAGGTCCAGCCAATATTGTTGACTTCATAAATACGCACCTGAGGATTGAAAATCTGCCAGATCAGGGTCACCGGTGCGATCCAGCCATGCCAGATGCCGGAAAAGAAACCGGCAGGATTCCTGGGGGTACGGCCGCTGACACCCGGCGCGCAAGAACACAGCAGCGACAGGCATAAAGCCGCCAGCAAAACGAAGAGCGCGATCTTACCAATCATGTGTCACCTCTTGAGGATTCTTGGAATCCAGTCTGTGCAAGGGGGGAATCAGTCAATCAAAATCACCGGGAAAGTTGACTTGTCTTGCCGGCCTGATCAGGCAGATGGATGGCAAATCTGCATCTGTCCGATCCGTCCAGAACAGACTCCAACAGCTCCACCTCCAAATCCGCGCCGTAGAGGCAATCAAACAGATTCTTGGTGAATCCACCACTGCAATAACACCATAATGCCGGCAGCTGTGCATTATCCTTGATCGCGTAGCGGACAAAGGGGCAATGGCAGGCATGAAAGCGCTTCAGGACTGGATCCTGTTCTTTCAGCCAGGCATCCGGGTCATAGGCGATCTTCTGCACGATCAATTTGTCACCCTGTACCACGCCGGTGTGGATCTCCTGATGCTCAGACACATGGTCCGCCACTTCTGCCGTGATGTATTGCTCAAACCAGATCTTGCCGGTGCGGGCATGCTCGCGCAGAACGCGCACGAATTCTTCGTGCCTCTGCCGGAGAAATGTCTCCAGATCAGGCGATTCCTCAAACCGTTGTTTATCCTTGGCAAACGGTTCAAATCCCACTTCATGGTGGTCTCCGGCCAGAGCCTTTTGGCACTGCTGTTCGCTCAAACAAGCCCGCATCCGTCTTATATATTCAATTATTGCCCCGGGATAGGCGGCCAGATCGGTACCCAGCCTGGGAAACAGCGTCTCACCCATGATCCGGGTTGCTGCCTCCTCCCCATATAGCTCACTCACACGCCGGATCTGGTTCTCGATCACCTTCCTGGTTCCCAGCATGGTGATCAGATACCTGGCACAGTCTTGGTTGTTGCTCTGCTCGTGATACCAATAGAGAATGACGATCAGGTCCAGGGTGTTTTCTGCGTCGGCGCTAAGATGCTCCACATAGCGGCGTGTGAAGGCCAACAATTCGACTGCTCCCGCAGCGGCTTCCAGATACGGAATTAGCACCTCACGGGCTTTCTGCAGCACGCTTTCCGGCTTGCCTCTCTGCTTTAAAATCTCGATGAACTCGTTTAATTCCATCTCTGCTCCTTGCTCTTATCAGTATATAACTGTTTCATCCGGCTAAACTGCCCACCGCAGTTTATGGAATCTCACCCGCCAGGGAACCAAACATGGCTACTCCATGTACAGTATACTCAATCTGAGCAGCCTGGCATTAGCATCTTGTCCCTGTCCAAACTACAAACTCACCGCAATAATCATCTCTCCCCCAAAAGAACCGGCAGGATGGACAAGACACAAGAAATTTCCGCTTGACAGGAATCACAAAATGAAAACTCATACATTTTATGAAT
>CAYXEF010000003.1:0-4166 GCA_964463825.1 uncultured Candidatus Cloacimonadota bacterium
GGCTGATTGGTGCCGTGGATGCCGATGCCGCTCCAGGCCTTGCCGGAAAAGCTCCCCGCGGCTGCGGTGTCCACTCTCAGAAACCAGGGGCCGTATACGTTGCGGGCGCTGGCGCCTCCCCCGGCCGGCGTGTAGAGCCAGGCCCGGGCGTCGTGAACGCTTTTAAGGCTGAAATGCCCTTCCGGAGTGGAATTGTCCTGCGGCTTGATTTTATCGGCCGGATTCTTTCCGGTGCCCACGGGGTAACTTTTGAGCAGAACTCCGTCCTTATACAGACTCAGCGTGTGAATGTCCTTTTTGATGATTATGTAGTATCCTTGCGTGATGTTGCGCGGTGCCCGGTCGTGTCTGGCCTGAGCCCAGTCGGTGACGGGCGGTTGCGGCGTAGGCGGCGTTTCCGGCGCCACCGGGATCAGGGCAGCAGCGGAGGCCTGTTCCTGCGCGCCGTTTTGCAGCGTGGCTTCCTGTCCCGGCAGCGCGCCGCCCCACCAGCCGAGAAGGTAAATCACTGCCGCCGCCCGCAACCTAAGCCTGTGAGAACGCCAAGGGAAATCCGTCATCTGTTATCCTCGCTTTCGTGTCCTTCCGGACAAATCCCAGACTGAACACCCGCCCTTTTTGTCAACTGCTTTCCTTGCTTTGGCCCGCCTGCCGCGCCGGCTGGCATATGAACGTCAAGTGACCATCCGCCTGCATTCGAGGTCGAGACCAGGGTCAAATCCAACTTTTTCCGCGGTCAGCGCTCCCTTACCGCGCAGCGTTAATCAAGTCTTAATCAAGCCTTAATCAAGTCTTAATTATTAACGCTTGATTAAGGCTTGATTAAGACTTGATTAAGAAGTTGGGGCAAGGGCGGAAAAAGGCGGGAATGAGCCGGGGTTTGGGGCTGAAATACCGGATAATAAAGGTAAACCCGGGCTTGGAACCCGGGTTTCGATAGTGTCTGGTCGGGATGACAGGATTTGAACCTGCGACCACTTGAACCCCATTCAAGTACGCTAGCCGGACTGCGCTACATCCCGACCTGTTGTCGCCACAAAAAACAAGGCCGGATTTTTGACAAGCAAAATCTGCTCGGAACTGCGAGGCGCGGCGGGATCGGGCCGCGGGCGCAGGAACGCGAACTGGCGGCGGCTCCGGCCTGTGCCGTGAAAATCTATTTGACACAGCCAAGCGGCCGGAAAAATGGGCATATATGCAAGCCAACCAGACGATTTCCATCATACCGGCCGCTTTGCGGTGCCGGGAACCGGAGCGGCCATGAGCCTGATCCGGGCGCGCGAGCTCAGCCTCGAGTTCGGCGGCAACTACATCCTGCGCGGCATCAACTGCAGCCTGGAGCGCAACAGCCGCGTGGGCCTGATCGGTGCCAACGGTTCCGGCAAAACCACGCTGATCAGGACCCTCCTGGGGCAGTTGCAGCCAAGCTCCGGGGAGGTTTTACGCGCGCGCAATTGCCGCATCGCCTATCTGCCACAGGAATTCAAGCTGGACCCGGAACTCAGCCTGGGCGACTATCTGCGCTCCGCGCGGCCCGAACTGCTGCATTTGGCATCCGAACTGGAGCTTCTGTCCCGCGAACTGGCCGCGTCCCACAATCCGGAAACCGAAAACCGGCTCAACGCAGTGGTGGAGCGCTACACCGCATTGGGCGGCTACGAGTTTGACAACGAACTCAAGTATGTGCTCACCTCGCTGGACTTTCCGCCTGAGGTTTGGAACCGGCCCAACGGCAGCTTCAGCGGCGGGGAACAAACCCGCATCTGCCTTGCCGCCATACTTTTGGCCGAACACGATCTGCTGATCCTGGACGAGCCGACCAACCACCTGGATCTGGAAATGATCGCCTGGCTGGAGAAATACCTGCTCAAACAGGGCAAGCCGTTTTTGGTGGTGTCTCATGACCGCCAGTTTCTGGACAACACCGTCAGCAGCGTCTTTTGCCTGCGCGACGGGATTTTGAGCGTCACCAAAGGCAATTACAGCTCCTTCCGCGCCGCCGATGAGATCGCCAGGCTCAGCCAGCAGCGCCAGTTTGAACGGCAACAGCAATACATCGCCGAGACCCGCGCCTTCATCGCCAAAAACATCGCCGGGCAGAAGACCAATCAGGCCAAGTCCCGCCTCAAACAGCTGGCCCGGCTGGAGATCGTCAAACAGCCCGGACGCCCGCGGCAGATCCGCCTGCCTGCCGCTTCAGCCCAGCGCAGCGGGAACGACGTCTACACGCTGCGCGACGTCAGCTTCGGCATCTGGCCGGAGCCGGAACTGGCCCGCGAGGTTCAGCTGCAAGCCCATTTCCGCGATCGCGTCTGCGTCCTCGGCCCCAACGGCTGCGGCAAGACCACGCTGCTCAGGATCCTGCTCGGGGAACACGAGATCTTTGCCGGCACGCTCAAAACCGGCGCCAGCCTGCAGATCGGCTATTACGACCAGCATCAGGTCAATCTCGACGAGTCGCTCAGCGTGCTGGATACGCTCTGGCAGCTGGTGCCCGCCGAGCCGCGCGGCTACGTCCTGGGCTGGCTGGCGCGTTTCGGCTTCCGGGGCGACGCGGTGGAGAAAAGCGTGTCCGTGCTCAGCGGGGGCGAGAAATCCCGGCTCTATCTCTGCAAAATGCTGCACGAACAGCCCAACTTGATGATCCTCGACGAACCGACCAACCACCTCGACCTGGATATGACCGAGGCCTTGCTGCAAGCGCTGCGCGACTTTCCCGGCACGCTCATCTTCGTCTCCCACGACCGCTGGTTCCTGGGCGAACTGGCCAACCGATTCTGGGTCTTTCGCAAACAGCTGGGACCGCAAGGCGCTTATACGACGGTGACGGAACCGGATTGCGACTGGCATCGGGCGATCGAACTGGCCTTCGAGGAACCCGAAGCGGCCAAAACTCCGCCTCCGCCGCGGCAGCGCCAGCGCAAACTCAATCCCTGGTATCTGCAGCAAATCCAGCAGGAAATCGAGCTGCAGACCCAAAACCTGGCTCAGCTTAAAGCGGATGTGGACGCCATTCACGCCGAGCTATCCCGCTCCGAAACCTACGCCGAAACGGACCGCGTGCTCACGTTGCAAAAGCAACTGATTGAACTGGAAGCGTCCATCCGCGCCGCCCAGGCGGGCATCGCGGACCTGGAAGAACAATACCTCCGCCAAAGCTATGAAAACTAAGCGCATCGGCTTCACCACCTCTTTTCCCGTGGAAGTGATCTACGCCGCGGGACACATTCCGGTGGACCTGAACAACATCTTCCTCGCCGGGGACTCCGCCACCCATATCCACAACGCAGAACTGAAGGGCTTTCCGCGCACCGTCTGCTCCTGGATCAAGGGCAATTACGACGCCGCGCTGTCCGCCGGCCTGGACGAAGTCGTGGGAATCGCGCAGGGCGACTGCTCCAACGGAGTATCGCTCACCGCGATGCTGGCCGACGCCGGCCTTCCGGTCTGGCACTTTTCCTTCCCCCAGGAACGTTACCACGCCGCGCTGGATGCCGAGATCGGCAGGCTGGAAGAGCATTACGGCGTGCGGCGTGAGCAGACACTGGCGGTTAAACGCCGTCTGGACCGGATCCGCACCAAACTGGCCACCCTGGACGAATGGACCTGGAAGCAAGGTCTGGTGACAGGCAAGGAAAACCACCTCTGGCTGGTCAATTCCTCCGATTTTCAAGGGGATCCGGACCGCTTCGAACAGGAGCTTGACGCCTTTCTGGAACTGGCATCCCGGCGCGAACCTGTGCCCGCTGGGCTGCGCGTGGCCTATCTGGGCGTACCGCCGATCTACCGCGATATCTACGACCGCGTCCGCGAGCAAGGCGCGGATGTAGTTTTCAACGAGGTGCAGCGCCAGTTCGCCATGCCCGCGCTGCTGCCGGACATCGTGGACCAGTATCTCGCCTACACCTATCCCTACAGCGTGCATGAGCGCCTGGCCGACATTTTGCCCCAGCTGGAGCGCCGCGGCGTGGATGTGGTGCTCAGTTACACCCAATCCTTTTGCCACTTGCAGATCGACAACATCCTGCTCAAGAAGCACATCCGCCTGCCCTTTTTGACCCTGGAGGGCGACCAGCCGGAAGAACTGGATCCCCGGACACTGTTGCGCCTGGAGAGTTTTTTCGAGGTGCACGGATGAAGCGTGTCGCTCTGGGCCTGAGCGGCGG
>CAYXEF010000003.1:4266-16299 GCA_964463825.1 uncultured Candidatus Cloacimonadota bacterium
GAGAGTTTTTTCGAGGTGCACGGATGAAGCGTGTCGCTCTGGGCCTGAGCGGCGGCGTTGATTCCGCCGTGAGCGCCATGCTGCTGCTGGAGCAGGGTTTTGAGGTGACCGGCGCGACGATGTCCTTCTGGGATGGGCGTCCGGTCGAACCCGATTGGCCGCACCATGGTTGTTTCGGACCGCACGAATCGGCGAACCTCGCCGCCGCTGAGCGCATCTGCCATGAATTGGGCATCCCGCACCTGATCGTGCGTCTGCAGCGTGAGTTTGCCAGCTGCGTGCTGGACTACTTCTGCGCCACTTACCGTCAGGGCCGTACGCCCAATCCCTGCCTGCGCTGCAACCCCCTGGTCAAATTCGGCGCTTTTCCGCGCGGGCTGGAGGATCTGGGCGCGGAATTCGACTTTCTGGCCACCGGCCACTATGCCCGCAAACAGTGGTCGGAAGACCACCAACGCTGGCAGTTGCTGGCCGCCGCCGATCCCGTCAAGGACCAGTCCTACTTCCTGGCCTTTTTGAGCCAGGAGCAATTGGCGCGCGCGCTGTTCCCCCTGGGCGAACTCAGCAAGGCTGAAGTGCGGCGGATCGCACTGCGGCGCGGCTTGGACTGGCTGGAACAGCGCGAGGAAAGCCAGGATTTTCTGGATGGCGATGTCTATCCCCGGCTCTTCCCCGCGGAGGCCTTCGAGCCCGGCGAGATTGTCGATCCCGAAGGCCGGGTCATTGGCCGGCACCGCGGCCTGCCGCATTATACGGTCGGGCAGCGGCGCCATATCGGAATCAGCGGCAAAAGCGAGCCCTGGTTCGTGACCGCGATCGATGCTGCAGCCAACCGCGTGATCGTGGGCCCCAAAGCCTTGCTCTATCAAGACCGCCTGCTCGCGGAGCAGGTCAACTGGCTCTCCGTGCCGCCTCCGAAGCGGGAAATCAACGCCGCAGCCAAGATCCGCGCCGCGCACCGGCCCGCGTCCTGCCTGCTGCGGCCGCTGTCCGGGGATACGGTCGAGGTGGTCTTCGACGAGCCGCAACTGGCGATCGCACCCGGACAGGGAGCGGTGTTCTATGACGGCGAGATCCTTTTGGGAGGAGGTTTTATCCGCTGATGTATTACGCTGTGAAAGTGGTCATTTCCGCTCTGTTGATCCTGCTGATCAGCGAAATCTCCAAACGCAGCACCCTGCTGGGCGCGATCTTCGCTTCCCTGCCCCTGGTCTCTTTCCTCGGCATTCTCTGGCTCTACCGCGACACCAAGGATACCAAGCAGATCGCGGCCTTGTCCACCGACATCTTCTGGCTGGTGCTGCCGTCGCTGCTGTTTTTCCTCGTGTTTCCCATCCTGCTCAAACGCGAGCTGAATTTCTACCTCGCGTTCGCCATCTCGACCGTCGTAATGCTGGCCGGGTACTTTCTCACCACGCTGCTGCTGAGGCTGAAGTGAGGCTAAACCGACTGCAGAACTTTCTGGCGCTGAAGCCTGGCATCGTGGCCTCGCTGGTGATGGTGACCCTGGTGGGGCTGGGAGAACGCATGGCGGAGAGGTTCCTCCCCATCTACATCATCGCTCTGGGCGGCACGCCGCTGATCATCGGACTGCTCAACGGCATGGACAATCTGCTTTCCGCGCTCTACAGTTTCCCGGGCGGCTATCTGGCCGACAGGCTCGGATACAAACGCGCCCTGCTTTTCTTCAATCTGCTGGCGGTCCTGGGCTTCGGGCTGGTGGTGCTGATCCCGGCCAACTGGGCCGTGCTCGTGGGCTCGATCTTTTTCCTTTCCTGGACCGCGATCTCGCTGCCTGCGACCATGAGCCTGGTGGCAACCGTGCTGCCGCAAAACAAGCGCGGCATGGGCGTGACCATGCACTCCCTGGTACGGCGCATCCCCATGGCGCTGGGCCCCCTGCTGGGGGGATTCTTCATCACCGCCTTCGGCACCGTGCGGGGTGTGCGCTACGCTTTCATCGCCGCCATTGCCTTCGCGCTCATCGCGCTGGTGGTCCAGCAACTCTTTATCAGCGAACCGCCCCGGCAGGAAAAAGCCTCGCGCAAAGTGCGGCTGCGCATTCCCTGCCAGCTGCGCAATCTGCTGGTCTCGGACATCCTGGTGCGATTCTGCGAGCAGATCCCCTACGCCTTCGTGGTAGTCTGGGTGATGCGGAACAAGGGACTGAACGCCGGCCAGTTCGGCATTCTGACCGCGATCGAGATGGTCACCGCCATGCTGATCTACATCCCGGTGGCTTATCTGGCCGACCGCGGCTCGCGCAAGCCCTATATCGCCATCACCTTTGCCAATTTCACCCTCTTTCCGCTGGTGCTCTCGGTTTCCGGCACCTACACAGCCCTGATCTTCGCCTTTATCCTGCGCGGGCTGAAGGAATTCGGAGAGCCCACGCGCAAAGCCCTGATCCTCGATCTTGCGCCGGCCGACGCCAAAGCCTCCACCTTCGGCTCATACTACCTGATCCGCGATGTCATAGTCTCCCTCGCTGCTTTCGGAGGCGCTTTCCTCTGGCAGCGCAGCCCGCAGCTGAACTTCTACGTCGCCGCCACTTTCGGCGTCATCGGCACTCTCTTCTTTATTCTCAAGGTCAGGACCACAACCGGCATCCCGGCAGGTAACTGTGTTGACGAGGAAACCGCCACGGCTTTGGCAGACTGAGCGCCTTGCGGCAGCGTGTCGCGCGCGTCTGTTCGCGGCTTGTCAAGACCACGATTGAGCCTGCGGCAGGCCGGCCAACATTCTGATTGACACAAAGGACGCCGGAAAAACTATGGCGAGCATGGAAAGCGTAAAATGGGATACAAAGCTCGGTCAGAAGTGCGCCGGACTCCCCCGGGGCTGGGTGTTCTTCTGTTTCCGCAGACAAGGCCAGGTTCTCTGCAGCGGCTACACGCCCAATCTGGCTCTGCGCCTGGCCAAGCTGGTCCGCAAGGCGGAAAGTGATCCCAATTGCGCCGAATTGGCCCAAGCCGCGGACATCCTGGAGTGGGAAAGCCATCCTGAAGCCCTGCCCGCTCTGCTGCACTCCAAAACATTCAGTCAGCAACATCCAGAGAGCCTGCACCACGCTTGCCAGCCCAGCTCCGAGTATGTGTATCTGGCGCTCGACGCCTGGCGCTTTCCGTTTGTCTGCACGCAGGACTTCACAGCGGACGACTGGATCTATGCCGGTCCCTGGCGCAGCCGCTTCTTCCTGGCCGATGTCATGGATAGCGTATCCCGCCTTCTCAAACTGCCCTATTGCGAAAGCGGTGCCTTTCCCTGCGAGAAGCTGGAACTGGGTCTCTGTAAGGGATATTGCCTGGCTTTGAGCGAGGGGGACCGCGATCCGGATACCCCGTCACTGGACAAATTGGACCAGCTATTGCGGGAAGCCTATCTGCACCCGGATAACGGCCTGCTGGATATGGTCGCCGCTGAACGGCAGCGCTATTTCGATGCCCTGGAGTTCGAGAAAGCGGAGCTGCTGCAGGCTGAGGAGGACAAACTGCGCGAGTACCGCGACTGGCTGAATTTCCTCTATGTAACCAAGTCCCTGCACCTGGAGACACCGGAGTTGCGAGTCGAGCGCGGACTGCTCAGCTGGTGCCGGTTTCAGGGACATGAACACAATTTCGCCAATCCGCCCCGGCAATTCCGGGACAATGAGAGACTGGCGCTCAACCTGCAGGATGTGGATGAAGCCCGCATCCTCTACGAATATCAACTCAAAATCCAGACAGGATAGCATATGTATCAAGAACTGAGTAAGTTACCGATTGTACAACAAAGCCGCCAGGGCAAGGTCCGCGATATTTACGACCTCGGAGACACGCTGCTGATCGTGACCAGCGACCGCATCTCCGCCTTCGACGTGATCCTGCCGGACGAGATCCCGGGCAAGGGCATCGTGCTTAACCGCATTGCGGCGCAGATCTTCCGCAGCACAGGACACATCGTTGCCAACCACTTTCTGAGCGACCGGGTGGAGGACTTCCCGCCGGAATTCACTCCCTGGGCCGAGTATCTGCAAGGCCGCAGCATGCTCGTGCGCAAATGCCGCATCATCCCCATCGAGTGCATTGTGCGCGGCTACATCAGCGGTTCCGCCTGGAACGAATACCGCCATACCGGCACAGTGGGCGGCATGCTGATCGCTGAGGATCTGCGGGAGAGCCAGAAGTTCGCCAAACCGCTGTTCACGCCTTCCACCAAAGCCAGCGAAGGCCATGACGAGAACATTAGTTACCGCGAGATGCTCAACTGCATGGACCGCCCGATCGCCGAGTTCCTGCGCGACAAATCCCTGGAACTATACAACTTCGCCGATGAGCGGTTGCTGCCCAAGGGCATCATTATCGCCGACACCAAGTTCGAGTTCGGTGCGCTGGGCAGCCAACTAATCCTGGCGGATGAGGCTCTGACGCCCGATTCCTCGCGCTTCTGGGCCCTGGACGCCTACACTTTGGGCAAAAGCCCGGCCAGTTTTGACAAACAAATCGTGCGCGATTACCTGCTTTCCACTGGTTGGGACAAGCGTCCGCCGGCGCCCCGCCTGCCGCATGAGATCATGGACCAGGCTCTGGCCCGTTACCAGGAGATAGCGCGGTTGATCACGGAGGGATAAGTGACGAGAAGAGTTATCTGCATCGTGGAGGATGAGGAAGATCTGATCGTCAACCTCAAATTCCATCTGGAAGAGCTCCGCCCCAACTGGAAAATCCTGGGCTACACCAACGGCATGGACGCGCTGCGCGAGATCGCGACCGGAAAAATCGACCTCGTGCTCACCGATATCGCTATGCCGGACATGAACGGCTATGAACTCTACTGGCGCGTCATGGACTACGATCCCGCCATGCCGGTGATCATGATGACCGGCTTCGGCTACGATCCGGACCACGTGCTGGTGCGGGCTAAGCAGGACGGGCTGCACGACGTGCTCTACAAACCCCTGGACATCGACAAGCTGGTGGAATTGATCGATCGCCGTTTGCGCCCACTGGAGAGCGATACTGATTAGCGGATTCATCGACCGACATCTGCTTTGCAACTCCCCGCTCAGCCTGCTGCTCAGCCCTTTGGGGCAAGCCAACGCGGCATGGCAAAAGAGGCGCCGCGCCAAGTGGCAGAGCCGGTCCTGGAAAGCCCCGGTCCCTGTGATCAGCATCGGCAACCTGGCCAGCGGCGGCAGCGGCAAAACTCCTTTCTGTATCTATCTCGCCGGCCTGCTGCGCGATTCCGGATTGCGCGTGGCCATCTCCCACCGCGGTTACAAAGGCTCGCTGGAACGCTTTGCCGCGGTCGTTTCGGATGGCGAGCGCATCCTGACCACGGTCAGCGAAAGCGGCGACGAGGCGGATCTGCTTGCCCGCAGGCTGACGGGAGTGCCGGTGGCCGTGGGCAAAGAGCGCTGCGCAGCTGTATCCCTGCTGCTGGCGAGCTTTCCCGACACGCAGCTGGTCCTGCTGGATGACGCATTTCAGCATCTGAAGATCGCGCGGGACCTGGATATCGTCTGTTTTGACTCCAAGATCGGCCTGGGCAACGGCAGAGTCCTGCCCGCCGGTTATCTGCGCGAGCCGCTCTCAGCCCTGCCACCCCGCTCGCTGCTTGCGGTTATCAACAAGGACGTCAGCCCGGACCCAACAGCCATAAACGGCTTGTTGGCGGCCACTGGTCTGCCTGTCATCAAGCTCGGCCAGCAGGTGACCGGTTTGGTCGATACCCGGGGAGAAGTATCGGATCCCTCTCTGCTTGCGGGAAAACGGGTGCTGCTAGTCAGCGGGATCGCGCATCCGGATTCCTTCAGCCGCACGGTGCGGACGCTGGATGTCACTGTGCTGCAACACCTTAGTTATCCCGATCACCATGCTTTTTCGGACGTATCGGAAGCTGAGAAACTGGCCGGGCTCTGCCAAAAATACCAAGCTGAGTATCTGCTCTGCACGGAAAAGGACCTGACCAAACTGAGCCGGCATCCCTGGCTGAGTGATTTACTGCTGGCGGTGCGGGTGGAATTGGACTGTCCGCAGCGGGAGCGAATGAAAGAGTTGGTCTGGGAGCGTTTGGGTCTCTGAGGCTCAGTCTGCCTCAAAGCCTCTTTCCGCCTGCGCCAGCCACTGCGCGGCCACTGCGATGGCGGCGGTCTCGGCCCGGGTGATCAGCCTCGCCAGCGTGATCTCCGGTTCTTTTTGCAGCAGCGCTTGCTCCGCCTTGCTCCAACCGCCCTCCGGCCCGATCAGGAAACAGGGCTGGCCCGTCTGCTCCGGGCGCAAATCATGCAACCAGCGCTGCGGCTTGTTTTCCGAGCACACGATGGGCTGAAATCCCCGCTCCCGCAGGGTTGTAAGGGCATGTTCCAATGTCAGGGGGGCGTGGATCCGGGGCAGCCAGGGATTGTCACACTGCTTGACCGCGGCCAGGGCGATCTTGGCAAAGCGCGCCAGCGTCCCCGGTCCGGGCTGCCGCACCGAATGCTCCGTGAAGAGAGGAAAGAAGTCCGTCGCGCCCAGCTCGGTGCATTTCTCCACCAGCAGCTCGTCATGCCGGTTTTTGAGCAGGGCGAAGGCGATCGCGTAGGCGTGGAGGGGCTTGGCCTGATCAAGCTCGGCGCGCGTAAGCCTCAGCAGCGCGTGGTCCGAGCCGCTGGACTCATACTCCGCCCAACACAGCAGCCCGTCTCCGGAATTGAGCAGCACGGGCTCCAGGATGCGGCGGCGCGTCACGTGCGCCAGGTGATGGAACTCGGAGCCTTCCAGCCTGACCAGATCTCCGCTTCGGTATTGGCGCAGGACGGGACAATAGACGCTGGGCATGACCCTTAAGAGAAGAAGTCTTTGAGCTTGTTGATGAAACGCTTGCCGGGCTTGAGCTCGCGCTTGCTGTCGAACTCCCGCAACTTGCTGTAAAGTTCCGTCTCCTCGCGCGAAAGCTTGGTCGGCGTAATCACGTTCACCCGCACGATCAGGTCGCCGCGGGAATAGCTGTTCAAACCCTGAATGCCCTGTCCCTTGAGGCGGAAGAGCCTGCCGCCCTGGGTGCCTGCGGGAATCTTCATTTTGGCGTTGCCGGTCAGGGTCGGGACCACGATTTCGTCGCCCAGGACGGCCTGCGTGACGTGGATGGGAAATTCCAGGATGATGTTGTTGCCGTCGCGTTCGAAGATGTCGTCCTGCTTTTCATGGATGAGCACCAGAATGTCGCCGTGGCTGCCGCCGCGGGGACCGATATTGCCCTGTCCGCGCAGGCGGATGTATTGGTTTTCGCCCACGCCGGCGGGGATCTTGACCGAGATCTCTTTCACCTTGCCCATTCTGCCCTCGCCGTAACATTTGGTGCATTTGTTGCGGACCACGTGGCCTTCGCCGCGGCAGGAAGGGCATTCCGAGACTGTCTGCATCTGTCCGAACAGCGACTGGCGCACCGTGCGCACCTGTCCGGTGCCGTGGCATTGGGAGCAGGTTTCGGCGTTGCCGTCGGCGCTGCCGGAACCGCCGCACTTGTCGCAAGCGTCCTTGACGCTGATCTTGATCTTCTTATCCGCCCCCAGGGCGATCTCTTTCAGGCTCAACGAGAGCTCGATCTGCAGATCTTCACCTTGGTTCAGGCGGCGCTGTAAGCCGCCCCGGGAGCCGAATCCCCCGCCGAAAAAGGTGTCGAAGATGGAGCTGAAACCGCCGCCGAAGATATCGCTGATGTCCTCGAAGTGGGTGAAGTTGTTCCAGTTGAAGCCGCCGCTGCCGAATTGCTGGTCCACTCCGGCGTGTCCGTACTGGTCATAGAGCTGGCGCTTATCCTTGTCGGACAGGACTTCATAGGCTTCAGAGGCCTCTTTGAACTTCTCCTCGGCTTCCTTGTTGTCCGGATTCTTGTCCGGGTGAAACTTCATCGCCAGAGCCCGGTACGCCTTCTTGATCTCGGCTTCCTCAGCGCTTTTCGGGACTCCCAAAACCTCGTAATAATCACGTTTGGCCATTGCTCTTCCTTTTTGACGACGACAGGCTGAGCCCGGCGCAGCTGTTGGCTCCGCCGGGCCGAAACTGCCTTATTTATCGTCCACTACTTCGAAATCGGCGTCGATGGGGCCGTCGGATTTGGGTTCTGCCTGGGGGCCGGATTCCTCTGGAGACGGGCCTTCCGGGCCGAAGCCGCCGGCATTGGGATCGAAACCGCCGCCCGCGCCCTGTTGCTGCTGCGCCTGCGCGTAGATGATCTCGCCGAGGCGTTGGGCCTTGCGGGCCAGGTTTTCTTTGATGGATTCCAGTTCACTGGCTTCGGTGGCTTTGTCCATGGCCTCTTTGGCGGTCTTAAGCTCGGCTTCCAATTCGCTTTTTTCGTTCTCGGATAGTTTGTCGCCGTATTCGCGCAGGCTCTTTTCCGTGCTGAAGATCAGGGCGTCGAGTTCGTTTTTGGCGGTGATGAATTCCTGCCGTTTCTTGTCCTCGTCGGCGTGCATTTCCGCGTCCTTGATCATCCGTTCGATGTCGTCCTTGTTGATGTTGCCGGCGCGGTCGATGACGATGGACTGTTCTTTGCCGGTGCCCTTGTCCTTGGCGGAGACGTGCAGGATGCCGTTGGCGTCGATATCGAAGGTCACCTCGATCTGCGGCATGCCGCGCGGGGCGGAGGGAATGCCCACCAGGTCGAAACGCCCGAGGGATTTGTTATCCTGAGCCATGGGGCGTTCGCCCTGCAGGACGTGGATGGTGACGGCGGTCTGGTTGTCCGCGGCGGTTGAGAAGATCTGGCTCTTCTTGGTCGGGATCGTGGTATTACGCGGGATCAGGTTGGTGGTCACCCCGCCCAGGGTCTCGATGCCCAGGGAAAGCGGCGTCACGTCAAGCAGCAGGACCTCGCTGACCTTGTCGTCGCCGGAGAGGATCGCGCCCTGGATGGCGGCTCCGATGGCCACGACTTCGTCCGGATTGAGGCTGCGGTTGGGCTTCTTGCCGAAGAACTTTTCCACCGCTTCCTGCACCGCTGGAATGCGCGTGCTGCCGCCGACCAACAGCACTTCCTGCACGTCTGAGGCGCTGAGTTTGGCATCGCTCAAGGCCTGGCGGCAGGGTCCCAAAGTCCGCTGCACCAGATCTTCGGTCAGGCGGTTGAACTCCGCCAGGCTGAGATCCAGGTTCAGGTGCTTGGGGCCAGTGGCGTCGGCTGTGATGAAGGGCAGGTTGATGTTGGTGGTCTGCGTGCCGGAGAGCTCGATCTTGGCTTTCTCCGCGGCTTCGCGCAGGCGCTGCATGGCCATCGGATCGCGCGAAAGGTCGATCCCCTCGGTTTTCTTGAATTGTTCCAGGATCCAATCGATGACCCGCTTGTCGAAGTCGTCGCCGCCCAAGTGCGTGTCGCCATTGGTGGAAAGCACTTCCACCACGCCCTGCGAGATGTCCAGGATGGAAATGTCGAAGGTGCCGCCGCCGAGGTCATAAACCGCGACTTTCTGCTCTTTCTTGTTTTCCATGCCGTAGGCCAGGGCCGCGGCCGTAGGCTCGTTGATGATGCGTTTGACATCGAGCCCGGCGACCTTGCCGGCGTCTTTGGTGGCCTGGCGCTGATCATCGTTGAAGTAGGCGGGCACCGTGATGACCGCTTCCGTAACTTTCTGCCCCAGATACGCTTCCGCGGTTTCTTTCATCTTGGTCAGGACCATCGCGGAGATCTCCTGCGGCGTGAAATCCTTGTTTTCCACGTCGACATGCACCGCCGCCTGGCCTTTGAGGCCGGAGATCACTTTAAAGGGCACCTGCTTGATCTCGGAGCCGACCTCATTGTAGGCGCGGCCCATGAAGCGCTTGATCGAGAACACCGTGTTGGTGGGGTTGGTGACAGCCTGGCGTTTGGCCATTTGGCCGACCAGGCGTTGTCCGTCTTTGGTAAATCCGACCACGGACGGCGTGGTGCGGCCGCCTTCGGCGTTGGTGATCACCACCGGCTTGCCGCCTTCAACGACGGCGACGCAGGAATTGGTGGTTCCCAAGTCTATTCCTATTATTTTTCCCATTGTTCCTCCATGGTACTCATATTATTCGATTTCAATCTCTATCTTCTCGGAGCCGTTGCCGCCGGAGGCCTCTTCCGCAGAGGCAGCCTGGGTTGCGGACTCCCGCTTGGTTTCGGTTTTGGGAACGGCTGCTCCTGAGGACACCGCCACGCGGGCCGGACGCAGGACTTTGCCGTGCATGGTGTAGCCGTTTTGGATCACGGCCGCCACGCGGTTGGGCTCATACTCGCTGGGAATATGCGTGAGCGCGTCGTGCTGGGCGGGATCGAATTCCTCGCCCAGAGCCTCGATCTTGCAGACGCCTTCTTTGGCCAGAACGGCGCGCAGTTGTTGTTCGATCATCAGGACGCCCTTGACGAAGGGATCTTCGGGATCGCGGCCAACGCTCTGCTGAAGGGCGCGTTCGAAGTTGTCCACCACGTCGCAGAGCTCCAGGGACAGGCGCTGCGTGGCCAGTTTGATCCAATCCGCTTTTTCCTGGTTGCTGCGGCGGCGGAAGTTCTCAAACTCCGCCATGCTGCGCAGATATTTATCTTTCAGTTCGGCGTTCTCGGTTTCCAGTGCGCTTATCTTCTGCTGCAAATCCTCCTCCTGCGGGCCTTTTCCGGTTTCGGTCTCCGGAATGCCCTGTTCTTCGCGCCAGGCCTGTTCTTCGGACTCCAGCGTCAGTTTATCCACTTTCTTTTTGTGCGACATCTCAAGCCTCCTTGGCGGCCACCATCATGCCTTTGCGGGTGGTCTCGGTGATCGTGCCGGTGATATCCCGGATCAGGGGGATCAGCCGGCGGTAGTGGGTGCGCAACGGCGCCACGACTCCCAAATAGCCGGGGATGCCAAAGACCTCATAACGCCCGTAGATCAGGCAAAAACCCGCTCCATCCGGAACGTTGAAATCCTCGCCCATCAGGACCCGCACCCCGCCGCTGCTGTCGAAGCCGCGCATCAGGTTCAGCAGATAGTCCTGCCGCTGGATCAGATTCATGAAACTGAGCACGTTGCGCTTGGAGTCGAACTCCGGCTGCTCCAGGAAACTGACGCTGCCGTCGAAATGGATGAAGAAATCGCTGATGTCCACAAAGGCTTTGTGCAATTCCTTCAGAAACATGCTCACCAGCGCGTTGTCCCGGTACATATTTTCACGCATCTCCACCAACACACGGTTGGCGATGTCGTAAATGCGCAGGCCGGCCAGCTCGTCGTTCAGATAGCGCACCAGTTTTTTCAGCTGGCCTTCCGTGAAATCGTAATCCAGTTTCATGACCACGGTCTTGTCAAGGCCGGAGTCCAAACTCATGACAAATATATACTTGCGCATGCCGATCGGAAAGACCTCCAGCCGGGCCAGATAGCCGTTGGAGACCTCGGGCTCGGCCACGAAGCTGAGCTGGTCGGTCTCTTTGGCCAGCATCTGCATGATGTAGTGCAGGGCCAGCGGAGTGTCCTTATAGTGCTGGATCAGCAGTTCGCGCAGGAGATCCATGTTTGGGTAACTGATCCGTTCGTGTTCCGGCTCCAGCAGTTGCAGATACTGGCGGTAGCCCTGGATGGTGGGCGTCCGGCCGGCCGAGGTGTGCGGCTGCTGGATCAGATTGTGCGTTTCCAGCTTCATCAGATCCAGGCGCAAAGTGGCCGAACTGACCCCGGGCAGATACTTCTCATTCAGCATCCGCGAGGAAACCGGCTCGTGGCTGAGGATATATTCGTCCACCAACGCGGTCAGAGTCTGGTTGAGTCTGAGCTGATTCTTTTTCATCCGCTGCACCTTTCTGATTTTTGGTTTTGGCAAACCCTCATCCGATTTGCCAATCTAAGGACAAAGTAATCCAAGCCACAAAATTGTCAATCGAAAAGTGAGAGTGCTAAAAATGCCTAGCCAGAGGACGCATCCGAAGCGCTAATCCCTATCCATTGCATACAGTTAGGGCATGCTGCTGCAAATTTCTCAGGTGGACCCGAGATCGACAGCGGTTGCGGACTTGAGGCCGGAATCCGTTGCCGGGCGAAGTTCACTGCCCCAGCCCTTTACCTGAGAGGCGTGAGGA
>CAYXEF010000003.1:16399-28612 GCA_964463825.1 uncultured Candidatus Cloacimonadota bacterium
ATCCGTTGCCGGGCGAAGTTCACTGCCCCAGCCCTTTACCTGAGAGGCGTGAGGACTGGTGGCCGCGAAGGGACTCCCTTCAGCTCCGTAATTCCAGCCTGGCGGCCTCCTTGCCTGAAAGCCTTAATCAAGTCTTAATCAAGCCTTAATCAAGCGTTAATAGTTAAGACTTGATTAAGGCTTTATTAAGACTTAATTGACAGCCCGCCGCAAGAAGGGAGAAAGCTATGGATTAGTCACGACCCGGAAATGAATATCTTAATTGATTGTAAAGCAAATAATTAAGTTGACCTTACGCCCACTATTGCATAAATACAATATGGTTTTATAATAATATCACTTGACAGAAATATAGGGCAGTGAGAACTTGGCGTCAGAATCTATGCCAGAGGAGACACAAAATGAGCGTTACCGCCGCCGAAGCCGCACTGCTGGGCCTTTTGAGCGAAGGGCCCAAGCATCCCTACCAGATCGAAAAAGACGTCCAATTCCGCGATATGCGTTATTGGACCGAGCTCTCCATGTCCACCATTTATAAAGCGCTGACCAAGCTGGAGGTGATGAACCTGGTGGAATCGACCACCCAGATCAGCGAGGAAAACCGCGCCCGCAAGGTTTACCAGCTGACGCCGGAAGGCCGGGAAGCCTTTTCCGACAAGCTCCGCGAGCTGCTACAGGAACAGGAACACCTGCGCTGGCAGGCCGATGTCGCCTTTTACAACCTGGGCTTTCTGCCGCCTAAGCAGCAACTGGAGTTGCTCGCCGACTACCGCGCCGCGCTGGAGAAAGGGATCAAGTGCCACCGCGAGCTGGAGGAATTCATGCTCGGCATGGATTGCCCCCCCCAGCATGTGAGCATCGCCCGCCGCTGGATCTTTCTGGCGGAAGGGGAAATCCGCTGGGTGGACGATTTTCGGCAGCGGATCTCTCAAACCTAAGTAGTCCCACCCTTAAGAACAAACACGGGAATCCCCTCTCAACGGGGGATTCCCGTTCTTATTGTGTTAGATCGGACGCTACGCTATTTAGTATAGACAGTTCGGAAGAGGTGGGTTTGGCCTCCCAGCTCCAGTTTGACCAAATAGATCCCTGTGTGGGGGGGCAGCAAGCCCAGGGAGCGCAACTCGAACTCGTTGAAGCCTGTATACGCCTGCAAGTAAAGCCTGGCGTTCAGCCTGCCCCGCAGGTCATAGACGCTGATCCGGCCGCTTTGGGCCTTGCCGTGCAGGATAAAACTCAGGCGGGTCTGGGCGGACCAGGGATTGGGGCTCAAACGCAGTTGGGACAGCAATTCCGGGCAGAGGGGATCGTCCGCGGCAACCACAGCCACGGTGACCGTGTCGCTACTGGCTGAGTAATGATCTCCATAGCGCGCTTTTACCCAGAAAGCGTAATTGCCGGGGTCGAGCTCATCGAATTGGTAGCTGAAGACGTTGCCGGGGACGGTCTGGCCCAGTTCGCCGTTGATATAGACATAATAGGAATCCGGCAGGATGTATAGAGACGGGGCCTGCCAGTCCAACTGGACGGTATCCGGGGGCAGCAGCGTGGCAACCAGCTGGCGCGGTGGCAGATACAGCGTTCCGATGCTGCCGTTGCCGTTGAGGCGCATGGCGTAGATATCCATGTCGCTCATGCCCTGTTCCCAGGTCACGACGCCCCACTGGTCCGGGTGTCCGGCGCTGTCGAAATGATACTTGCTGCCGGCGGTGAGGGCGATCGCCACCGGAGTATCCTGCCAGCCCGCAGCTCCGGAGGCGCGCCAGCATTCGGCATACAGCTGGTCGTTGAGTTCGTAATGGCAGACAGCGCCGTAGCCTGTGTAGAACGCGCCGACAGGATTGGCCTCTAGTCCGCCGATATTGACGAAGAGCGGCGCGGTCTCGCCCCAGAGCCGGTTGCCTGCAAAATCCAGCATCTGGCGTCCCAGGCCCCAGCTGTTTTGATTGGCATCGGTGACGCGGAAAAAGACATAGATCTGCTGATTCTCGCGATCCACGGTCAGCTGGGGATAGTATTGCTGGTTGGCGGGATCGACGCTGACCAAAGCGCCGTTGGCGGGCATGCTGACAGCGCCGGAGGCGGTCACGCGCTGGGCGTAAATATCTGTGTCCATGTCGTTTTCCCGGTCCTCATACCAAGCCAGGACCGCGCCGCCCGCGCCATCGGACTCGAAGGGGATCAGCTGCTGCCAGGCGATGAGGCCGCCAGCGTTGGTGATCACGGTGTTCCATTGCTGCTGGCCCTGGGTGTTGTATTTGGCGACATAGGTATGGCGCGTGGGCGCCCAAACCGGGCCGGTGTCGTGGTAATACTTCAGGAGGATGTTGTCGAAGTCGGATTGGATGATCTGGGGCCAGGTGTAGCTGCCTGCAGGCGGAGTCAACATTATCCCGTTTTCGGTCCAGAGTTTCTGACCTGCCGGGTTCAGGCATTGGATCACAATCGAGGTCGTCGTTCCCATCCTTTGCCAGGCCACGTAGGTATTGTTGTCATTGGAATTGAAGACCACCGGGGACATATTGCCGAAATCGGGATTGGTGTCCGAGGAGAGCGGAATGCCGTCCGCGCCCCAGAGAAAAGCCTGCTGCGGGCTGATCTTGTAGGCCACGACATTGTTGGCGCCGGAATTGCGGATGTCTTGGAAGACAATGACCGCGTTGCCGTCATTGTCCACGGTCAGGTCATACTCCGTGAGCCAGGTCATTTGGTTGTGTTCGCTGATCAGCAGGCCCTGGGGGCTGGTCCAGGTTGGGGTGCCGTCAGCTGCGAGCAAGTTCAGATAAACCTTGTAACTGCCGCCGTTGTTGTCGAAACGGCAGATATAGGTGTTGCCGTTATCGCAGATCGCCACTTTGGGCATGACTTGTTCAGCCGGAAAACCCGCGATCAGATTGGGATTCTGGGGATCGACGCTCCACTGGGCGCAGAGGCCTGTCACGGCGAGCCAGACAAGGAAGAAGGCTATTGAGTTTTTCATGGCGCACCTCGCTTTCATATTACTACCCTGATTTTCTGTTCCCGAATAATAAGTCAAGATATTTCTGCTTTGGCGTCTAAGTGTACCATTTACCGGAACTTGCGGGGCAGGATCAGAAGATCCAGCCGCTGCGCCGGATGTGGAATGAGTAAAGGGTGTATTTATCCAAACGCAGCAATTCACTCAGGACATCGTAGAGGGCGGGACTGGCCAGGGATTTTACGAGCACCAGCTGATCTTCCTGCCAGCGGGCGTTGATGATAATGTCTTTGAGGTCGTAATCCCGGCTCCGGGTGGCTGTGCTTTTGGTAAAAACGCGGCTGGAGGAGGCCTGGAAGGCTTCCAGCTCGCTTTCGGCCTGGCCGCGCAAATCCGGTGGCAACCAGAGACGCAGCTCCTCGCCCCGCGGCTGGATGCCTTTACCGGGCAGCTCTTGCGCGCTCAAGACCTCGAACTCCGGGATGCCGCCGCCGCTCATGCGGGCGATGATTTCCCGTTCCTCATAGCGCCGGCGAAAACTGAGGTCGCAGTATTCGCAGTTGCTCTCCACGCCCAGGGGCAGGGGCGGACAGAGGCTGGCTTTGGGATGCGGGGAGAAGCCCTGCGTGAAAACCGTTTCCAGCGGGGCTTTGCCGATCAGGCGAAAGAGCATGCGCATCCAATCCAAATGCGCGATAAAACGCAGCAGGCCGGTCTTGGCATAGCTGATCCGGTAGCGGTATTGGGCGGGGTGGGAGTCCGAGCTGAGAGGCTTTTTGATCAAAGGAGCCTGGCTCGCGTCGAAAGACGGGAGGGGGGCCGTGACAGTCTGCAGTTCCGGACCGCAAACGCCGCATTGGGCGCAGCTAGCGCGGCAATCGGGTGTGGCCTCGCCGCGCTGTGCCTTGTCCCATTCCTGAAGCAAAAAGGCTTTGCTGACGCCGGTGTCGATGAAGTCCCAGGGCAAAAGCCCGGCGGGATCCCGGGCAGCCAGAAACTCGCGGTAGTCCAGGCCGGTCTCGGCAAAGGCCCTTGACCAGACCGCGAAATCGAAACACTCGTTCCAGCCGTCAAATCGGGCTCCCATGAGCCAGGCTTTGTGTAAGCTTGCGCCCACGCGCTGGTCACCGCGGGAAAAAACGGCCTCCAAGGCTGAAGTCTCGATGGTGTGATACTTGATCCTGACCTGCCGGCTTCTGCCAAAGTGGTGTTTGATGAGCAAAATCCGGCGCAGCAATTCCTCCGCGTCCGGCATGGGCGCCCATTGGAAGGGCGTTCCGGGCTTGGGCACGAAGGGCGAGAGCGTGACATTAACCTGCAGGCGCTTGCCGCCACAAGCCGCGATCTCTTCGATCAGATCGATGATGCCGAGGCAGTCGGCTTCCGTCTCTGTCGGCAGGCCGAGCATAAAATACAGCTTGAGCTTCTGCCAGCCAAGCCGCAGCGCGACGCGGACTCCGGCCAGGATCTGCTCCCGCGTGAGGTTTTTGTTGATCACGTCCCTTAAGCGCTGGGTGCCGGCCTCCGGGGCGATGGTCAGGCCTTCGCGGCCCAGGCGGCGCATCAATTCCACGGTCTGCTCGTCCAGACTGTCCACGCGCAGGGAAGGCAGTGAAATGTGCGTCTTGTCGGTATCCACGGCAGCGGCCAGGGCGGTGAGCAACTCCGGCAGGCAGGAATAATCGCTGCTGGAAAGGGAAAGCAGACCCGCCTCGTCCCAGCCGCTGCTGCGGATCTCGCCCAGCAATTCCGCCAGGATGGACTCCGCCGGACGTTCGCGCACCGGACGGTAGAAATAGCCGGCATGGCAAAATCTGCAGCCGCGCGAGCAGCCGCGCATGATTTCTGCCACGCAGCGGTTGTGCGTCGCCAATTGCCAGGGCAGCAGCTGCGGCACGTGCATCTCCCGGCCGGAGTCGAACGCGCTGTACTTGCGCACCTTCAGCCGCCAGCCGTCCTTGATTTGATCCTGCTGCAGAGCCGGAACAAAACAGCCTTCAAGCTCCGCCAACGCTCGCAGCCGTCGTGCCTTAGTTTGGTGTTGCGACAGGATGTCCGCGATCTCCCGGATCGCTTCCTCCGCCTCGCCAAGGAAAAAGACGTCGATGAAAGGCGTCAGCGGCCAGGGATTGGTCGCGCAGGGACCGCCGGCCATGACCAGTGGATGCTCTTCACCGCGCTCGGCAGCCAGCACGGGCAGACCAGCCAAATCCAATAGTTCCAAAATGTTGGAGAAGGTGAGTTCACTCTGCAGCGTGATCCCGATGAGGTCGAAATCCCGCAGCGGCCGCCGGCTTTCCAGCCCAAACAAAGGAATTTGCTCACGGCGCATGATGTCCGCCAGATCCAGCCAGGGCAGGTAGCAGCGATCCGCCATCACGCCGGGCAGCGAATTGAGGATGGAATACAGGATTTTCAAGCCCAGATGCGAAATGCCGACCTCGTAAACATCGGGGTAGACGAGGCAAAAATTGTTTTCCTGCCAGGTTTTGCGGCTGGCGTTCAGCTCGTGGTCGATATAGCGCGATGGTTTGGCCACCAGGGGCAGCCAGCGCTCAATGCTGATCTCAGGCATGGTCTCAGAGCGAGCGGATGCGGATGCTGACCTGATGCCGGTCGCCCCAGCGCAACAGGGACTTGCAGGCGGGATTGTCGCGCAGATGCATAAAGGAAGAGGACTCCGCGGGCAAGGCCGGAGCCGGCAGTGCGCTCAGGTCCTCGAGAGTATCGCCGTAACGGCATTCCTGCAGCACGTAGCGGTCTCCGGACACCAACAGATCCTGGATACGGAGGATGTCGCCGAAGTCGAACAGACGCTCGAAGTAGGTGGTTCTAAACTCATATTCTTTTTTGCTGCTACGGATTATGTCCATACTCTTAAGAATATGGTTTACAGGAATAGTCGTTTTGGTAAGCGCCGCATACATATCCAGGGGAGCCTTCAGATCCATGGCCCAGTAATCGACCAGGCTCTCGCTGGCCAGAGCGCCGATCACTTCAGGCAGGGAGCCGTTGGTATCGATCTTGACCAGATAGCCCAGGGCCTTGAGTTGGCGCACAAAATCGACCAGATCGGGCTGGCAGGTCGGTTCGCCGCCGGAGATGACCACGGCGCCCAAGCGCCCCTTGCGGCGCGCCAAAAAATCCAGGATCCGGCTGTTGCGCAAGGGTTTGCTGAAACGCAGCGGATCCACCAGCTGGGGGTTGTGGCAATAGGGGCAGCGGAAATTGCAGCCCTGGGCAAAGACGATCGCCGCCAGCTGCCCCGGATAATCCAGCATGGAAAACTTATGGAAACCGCCGATCTTCATGCGTGGATCAGTTACAGGACATGATGCTGCATGGGAACGTGGGATTTGCTACTTTTGATCGTGTCAAAAGTGGTGCGCAGCTGGAATTCCGCCTTCTTGCCCTCGTTCCATTGGGACACGGGGCGCAGGTAGCCGACGATGCGGGAAAAAACCTCCGTGGACTTGTGACAGAGCGGGCAGATCGGCTTTTCACCGTCCAGATAGCCGTGCTGGGGGCAGATGCTGAAGGTGGGCGAAAACGTGAAATAGGGCAGGCGGTAACTGGCGCAGATGGTGCGCACCAGCTTGCGGATGCTTTCACCGTGTTCGACGCGCTCGCCGCCAAAGATATGCAGCACCGTGCCGCCCGTGTATTTGGTCTGCAATTCGTCCTGCAGATCCAGCACCTCGAAGATGTCGTCGGAATAGTTCACCGGCAGCTGCGAGCTGTTGGTGTAGAAAGGAGTGTCGGAGCGGCTGTTGGCGCTGATGATGTCCGGGAAGAGTTTTTTGTCCAGGATCGCCAGCCGATAACTGGTCCCTTCGGCGGGCGTGGCCTCCAGATTGTAGTTGCATTCGGATTCTTCCTGGATCTGCACCAAGCGCTCGCGCAGGTAGTCCATGACCTTGAGCGCGAAGGCCCGGCCTTCCGGATTGCCGAGGTTCTTGCCCAGGAAATTGAGGCTGGCTTCGTTCATGCCGATGATGCCGATGGTGGAAAAGTGGTTCTTCCAATACTGCAAAAAGCGGTCGTGGATCTTTTTCAGGTAGAACCGGGTGTAGGGATAGAGCCCGTTCTCGGTGTAGCGCTCCAGGATCTTGCGCTTGATTTCGAGGCTGTTCTTGGCCGTGTTGAGCGCGGTTTCCAGCAGATCGAAGAATTCCTCCTCGCTGTGGGCGCGGTAGCCGATGCGGGGCAGGTTGAGCGTGACCACGCCGATCGAGCCGGTGAGCGGGTTGGCGCCGAAAAGGCCGCCGCCGCGGGCCTCCAGTTTGCGCGTGTCCAGGCGCAGCCGGCAGCACATGGAGCGGGCGTCGTTGGGGTCGAGATCCGAATTGACAAAGTTGGAGAAGTAGGGAATGCCGTATTTGGCCGTGGCTTCCCAGAGGTAGCTGAGCTTGGGGTCGTCCCAGTCGAAGTCCTTGGTCATGTTGTAGGTGGGGATGGGAAAGGTGAACACCCGGCCTTTGGCGTCGCCTTCGATCATCACTTCCAGAAAGGCCTTGTTCAGCAGATCCATTTCGGCCTGGAAGTCCGAGTAGCAAAGCTCGCGCGGCTCGCCGCCGATGATCACGGGGGTGTCCTTGTAGATATCCGGCGGCCTCAGATCCAGCGTGATATTGGTGAAGGGCGTCTGAAAACCCACGCGGGTGGGGACGTTGATATTAAAGACAAATTCCTGCAGGGCCTGCTTGACCTCCTCGTAGTCCAGCCCGTCATAGCGGATGAAAGGCGCCAGCAGCGTGTCGAAATTGGAAAAGGCCTGGGCGCCCGCGGCTTCGCCCTGCAGCGTGTAAAAGAAGTTCACGATCTGCCCCAGCGCGCTGCGGAAATGCTTGGCGGGAGCGCTTTCCACCTTGCCTTCGGCGCCGCAGAATCCGGTCAGCAGCAGATCCATCAAATCCCAGCCCACGCAATAGACGGACAATTGCCCCAGATCGTGGATGTGGATTTCCCCCTCGATGTGCGCGCGGCGGATCTCGGGAGGATAGATCTTGTTTAGCCAGTAGGTTTTGCTCACCTCCGCCGCGATGTAATTGTTCAGCCCCTGCAGGGAGTAGGCCATGTTTGAATTCTCATTCACCTGCCAATCCAGCTTCTCCAGATACTGGTCGATGAGCTGGACGCCGCCGGTGGAAAACATTTCGCGGATGCGGGCATGCTGGTCGCGGTAGATGATGTAGGCCTTGGCGGATTTCTTGTAGGGCGAGGCCAGCAGCACTTCCTCCACGATATCCTGGATGCGCTCCACTTCCGGAATTTCCTCGCTGATGATCTGGATCGCCAGATTCATCACGCGCAAGGTCAAAACCTCCGCCATCGCGGCGTCAAACTCGCTCGTGGCCTCACCGGCCTTGGCGATCGCGCGCACAATTTTTTGCTTATCAAAAGCCACTATATTGCCGTTGCGTTTTCGAATCTTCGAAAACATCGCAACCTCCCTTGCAACTCATAACAATAAAAACTTCTCAGGCAGCCGTTTAGAGATCCGGGCGCAACTTTAACAGGTCCCGAAGCAACGCTGCGATTGGTATTTAAATAGGGACTTACAGATTCTGTCAAGCGAAAGTTCAAACTTTTTTTCGCCACTCCGCCCAAGTTCATCTCAACATTGATCTTAAATCTTGCAGACTGAGGCGGCAGTCTTTGCCGAATCGCTTTTTTTGAGGCCTGAATGGATTTCATGGCGTTCTTTTGATTATTGAATATTAGATATATTAGACTCTACGATATGAAGCATTACTTTATATATATGATCCAAACCAATTCAATGCCAGAAGACAATGAAAAGAGCATTTTTCTGAGAAAAAACGGCTGCCGGGACTGTTGATTTTGATTACGATTTATCTTGTTTTTCAAACCAAAGATCCAGTCGGGCGTCCGCGATAGCGATCAACAGCGCGGCTGTTTTCACATTCCGCCTGGTGATCTGACTCCCTTCAGAAACTCGCAGCTTCAACCGCGGTTGCAGCTCTGTCCTGTTTTCCGGCTTTGCCTCTGCTGTCTCGCCCCTGCCCGTCACCAGTTACTCAGAAGAGGATGAGAAGCGACTCTGAGATTCACCGCGAGCGCGGCCCAAACCACACGGTCCTGACGCAAAACCGGCTGATTCCCAATATCTCATATGATTCCTGTCTGAGGCTGGTTTACGAATGTCTCGCTTGGTCTATTCGCTCTGGCGCGTAGCTGATCCAGTTCGCGCCAGCTTCCCCAAGACATCCCGCCGGTGCGGCGGGAAGTCCTGGGGTTGTATCCGTGTTGTCAGCGGTCAGGGCGCAGGGGCGGTCAAGCAGAGAAACGCAGGGAGCGACACCGCAGAAAAATGCGCGGATTGGTGAAGCGGGCTACCAGATATTGGCCCGGCGGATGTACCGCATTCAGAACAAACAGGATTGGAGTTTATCCGGCAATCCGGAATGCAAATGGGAAGACGCCGCATTTCCAGCTTGACATATAGCCCGTCGCGCTGATCAATGATATGCAGAATGCTTCACAGCTACACAAAAGGAATAACAATGCGTCCCTGCCTGCTCTGTTGCCTGTTCCTGCTCTGCTCGCGTGTCCAGATGAACGCACAGTTCACCCAGATGGACCTGGGGATACCGGTGTTCCAATATGGCTTTATCGCGCCCGGAGATTATGACAACGACGGCGATCTCGACCTCTTCATCCTGGGCAACAGCACTCTGTACCAAGCCACGCTATACCGCAATGATGGCAACTGGCAATTCACGCCGAGCGGCATCGCCTTCCCCGCCTTCAGCCGCGGTTGTGCCGCCTGGGGGGATTTTGACCGGGACGGTTGGCTCGATCTGGCCGTGAGCGGCGCCGTGTCCCCCGTTGCTTATGCCGCCAATTTCAAGCTTTACCGCAATTTACAGGGGCAGGATTTCGAAGAATTGCCCTTCGTATTGCCCGGCATCCAGCGCGGCCATCATTCCTGGGTGGACTATAATAACGACGGGGACTGGGATCTCGTCTTCCAGGGAGCGGTTTGGAGCATGGACGGCACCGATATCCAGACCGGTGTCGTACGCAATCTGGGCGCATCGCAATTTGAGGTGGCCAGCCTGAATGTCACTCCGATCTTCAACGGCGAGCTGCGGTCGGCGGATTACAACCGCGACGGCGAGCTGGATCTGGCCAGCAGCGGCTGGTACGAGCTGCCGGACCACAATTTCGGCTATACCACACGGGTGTACAGAAACCAGGGCGACGGCTCCTGGGTTAATGTCCTCAGTCCCGGGTTGGTGGGAGGATCGGGGGTGGACTGGTTCGATTGCGACAACGACGGCGACCTGGATCTGGTCTTTTGCGGTTTAAACTCCAGCAACCAGCAAAGTACGAGGATCATGCTCAATAACGGCGTCGGGGGTTTCACTCTGTCCCCGGCCACGCTGCCGGGCGTCTGGATGGGTGACGCGGCCTGCGCGGACTACGACAATGACGGCGACAGCGACATTTTCCTCTGCGGCCGGGACAGTTCCTCCCATTCGCTGGCCGTCCTGATGCGCAACGAAGGTGACGGGATCTTCATCCCCAGTAACGATGACTTCACCACAGTCAAAGAAAGCCAAGCTTGTTGGGCCGATCTCGATAACGACGGGGACCTGGATCTGGCCTATCTGGGCGAGGAATCTCTCCCTCCGGTGATCGGCGACCGGATCCGCTTTTACCGTAACGACACCAATGCCTATAACTGGCCTCCGGCCTGCCCTGATATGTCCTACAGCCCCGATACCGGTTTCACGTTCACACCCTCGGCCGATGACACCACTCCCCCGCACTGCCTCAGCTACGAACTCCGGATCGGCACCACGCCCGGCGGCGGCGAGATATTGATGCCCCAATCCCATCCGGCCACCGGCTACCGCAGGATTCCCGAATCCGGCAGATCCAGCTTCGCCCGCCACCGGCTGGAGCCGGGCACATATTACGTTTCCTCCCAGGCGATCGACGCCGGATTCCGAGGCTCCGCCTGGAGCCCGGAAATCACGCTGCAAGTGGGCGTGGCGGCCGACGATCCGCTGGCGCCCTCCGCCTCGCTGCAGCTGCGCGCCAGCCCCAATCCATTCCGTGATCGCAGCTGCATCAGCTTCCAGATCGTGAAGACAGCCCCCACCACTCTGCGCATCTACGACCTCCGCGGCCGGAAGGTGGCCACGTTGCTCTCGGAAACGCTGCCGCCCGGCGCGCATGAAGTGTTTTGGCCTGGCTCCGAACTCCGCGCCAGCCTTGGCTCCGGAATCTATCTGGCCAGGCTGACGAGCGGCACGGACACGCAAACCCGCAGGCTGTTCCTAACGCGGAAATAGTCTTTCTCACCTTCTTCAATCCCAATCTGCCCCCTTCCTGACCCGGGATCGCCGAACTCACAAATCACGGTCCTGGGACAGACTGCGGTCGATAGCTGGATCATATTCTGGAAGATCCATGCAGCTGACTGATTAGCGTAAATCCATTCTCCCTGATCGTGTTAATGGGAAACTTTAGCTCCAATTCTACGTCGTTAAGGGCTCGAACGCGATTGAACCGCAAACCCGGAAGGCAGGCTTGAACATGATTTGGGCATAAATCTTCAAAAAAACGCATTTTCTGCTTGACAAGAAACGTGAGATGTCATATCAGCACCACAGGATGTCAAATTAAGTCATAAAATGTCATTTTTATCTCCGCCACGGGCATCCGGACGCCGGCCGGATCAGCCTTGCAGGGGTTCCGGCGAACTTGTACTACAAAGGTAGTGGATATGTCAGGTCCTTTTTTTGGGAGATCAGAGAACGCCGTGCACAACAACCGGGTGATGATCCCGGCACAGTTCAAACGCAAGTTTGCGGACGAGTCGCTGCGCACGGTGGTGGTCACTTGCGGGCCGCGTGACTCGATCGCTTTGTATCCTTTGGATTCCTGGTATGAGACCCTGGCCGAGCTCCTGGCCGGAAACGACGACGACCGGATGTTTCGCGCCGAGCTCATCGACTGCGCCGTGACCGAGGCCGAGCTGGAGGGCCCGGGACGCATCCGCCTCCCCGAACAGCAATTGAGGGAAGCCGGCATCACGGACAAGGCCATCGTCAAAGGCGAGGGCCACTTCATCTCGATCTGGAATCCGGATTCCTATTACTCCAAATACGCCAAAGACCGCGAACACAGCCGGCAGGCGTACGACACCTACAACTTCCAGCCCAAACCACCCAAATGAATTCCTACCACACCCCCGTCCTGGCAGAGAGCTGCGTAAA
>CAYXEF010000003.1:28712-53138 GCA_964463825.1 uncultured Candidatus Cloacimonadota bacterium
GATACTCCGGAACGCGGCTTCAGCTTCGACCGCGAAGCGCCGCTGGATATGCGCATGGACGGCAGGATCACCCGCACCGCGGAGGAAATCGTCAACCAGTCCAGCCAGAGCGAACTGGCCAAAATTTTCAAGGAATGGGGTGAAGAACCCCAAGCGGGACGCATCGCCCGCAAGATCGTCGAACAGCGCAATCTGAAGCCTGTGGCCACGACCCGCGATCTGGCCCGGCTGATCGAACAGGTCTACACTCCGGGCACCAGGGACGCGCTCAAGGCCAAGGTTCGGATCTTCCAGGCTTTGCGTATTTGCGTGAACCGGGAGCTGGAGGTCCTGGAACCCGCTTTGCAGGACGCGATCAACCTGCTCAAGCCGCAAGGCCGCATCGTCGTGCTGAGTTACCATTCTCTGGAGGATCGGATCGTAAAAAACACATTCCGCAGAGCCGCCGCCAGCTGCGTCTGTCCGCCCGGATTACCGCAGTGCGTCTGTGGGAAAAAGCGGCAACTGGAGTTGTTAACCAAGCGCCCACTCACCGCAGAAGATACGGAAGTGGAATCCAACGTCCGCTCCCGCAGCGTGCGTTTGCGGGCCGCCGAAAAACTTATGGGGGAAACATGAGAGCAAGATTAATCATCGTTGCGGTGATCGCCTCAGTAGTGACATTTCTGAGTTTTGTCAACACCCACCGGACCTTCCGGCAGACCAGGCAGTTGGCGCACCTGGAAGCCAGCTACGCCGCCGACAAGAACATCAATACCGAGCTCCAGGTGGAACTGGACGACCTGCGCAGCGGCAAACACATCGCCAGCCTGGTGCGGGTGGAACTGAGCAATTTCGTACCCCAGGAGGAACAGGGCAAGATCATCTACGTGCACGAACCCGCCGATACCAAGGCCCGGGAGAAATACTGCATCATAGATCTGATCGCTTCCCGCGCCCAAGCTAAGCAAGTGGAGATCATTCTGGACTGAGCGATGCGGTCGCGCTACAGATTTCTGGTCTTTATCTTCGGCCTGACCACGCTGGTCTGGGCGGCGTATCTGTTCAGCCTACAGATCCTTGATCCTTTGGATCTGGGGCCGAAAGTGTTTCCGCGTTATACGCCGAACAAGGAGATCCTGATCCCCACCCGCGGTTCGATCTTCGACGCCAATGGCCGGCTGTTGGTGAGTTCTGTCAGTTACAACCAGATCGACATCGATCGCGAGGCGGTGCGCAAGTGGACGGTAAAACATGATAAAGAACTGCGGGAGGTCTACCGGCTGATCAGCCAAACTATCGGAGCCAACTGCAGCGTGACGTCTGAGACAGTCTACAGACGCCTGACCATGAACGACAAGTTCAGCTCCATCCAGATCACCAACAAGGTGCGGGAAACGGAATTGGAGCGCATCATCCAAGCCTTCAAGGAACAGGGCTTGCCGGGCTTGAACTACAGTTTTTCGCACATGAAGCGGATCTATTCCCAGGGTGTCCTCGCGGCCCGCTTGCTGGGCTCCGCCGTCGCCGTCTCCGATGGTTACGATCCCGAGACCGGCAACAAATCGCTGTATAAAATGAGCGGCATCAACGGTATCGAATCCAGCTATGACAAGCTACTCACAGGCGAATATGGCTGGCGGGAGGTGGTTTACGACTCCCAGGGCGAACGCGTGCCCTATCCCAAACTGCACAAGAAGCCCTCACGCGATGGCTACAACCTGCATCTGACCATAGACACCAAGATTCAGGAGATCGTCGAGAACGCCCTATATCAGGACATCCAGACTTACCAGGCCAGGAACGCCGGGGCAATCGCCATGGATCCCAAAACTGGAAAAATACTAGCCATGGCGGGCATTTCTGCCGAGGACCGGGAACTGGATCCGGGCCTGGTACGGGTCAAATCCAACATTCCGGTGAGTTTCAACTTCGAACCGGGCTCCACCATGAAACCTCTGACCATGCTGGCAGCCCTGGAGCACCACAAGGTGGATCCCAACGAACTGATCCCTTGCGGAGTGTGGGACACCGGCGACCGCACGATCCGCGATATCCATATCAGCGGCAGTTTACGGCCCATGGATATCATCACGAAGTCCAGCAACGTGGGCATCGCCAAGATCGCCAGCCGGGTTGGCAAAACCAAACTGTACGAAAAATTCATCGCCCTGGGCTATGGCCAGAAAACGGGTCTGAGCCTCTATGGGGAAAGCAGCGGCTGGTTGAGCAAGCTAGACCGCTGGGACAAGTTTACGCTGCACTCGCTCGCCTTCGGCCAAGGCCTCGCCGTAACTGCGCTGCAGCACGCCACGGCCTTCTGCTCCGTCGCCAACGGCGGCAAGATCATGAAACCGCAATTGCTGGAATCTGTCACCGACAACAATGGCCGGATCATCCAACAATTCGAGCCGGAGATCCTGCGCGAGGTGGCCAGCAAGGCCAGCACCGATACCATCCGCAGCTATATGCAGACGGTCGTGGACCGTGGCACGGCCCGGCATATCAAGATGGACTACATCAAGGTGGCGGGTAAGACCGGAACGGCGGAAAAGGCTCTGGAAGGCGGCGGGGGCTACTCCAGCGACAAGAACACCTCTGTCTTTGTGGGCATGTTCCCCGCCGACGATCCGCAATTGGTCATCCTGGTCTTCTACGACGAGCCCCTGGGGCAGTATCATTGGGGCAGCACCAGCGCGGCCCCAACCTTCAAGCGCATCGTGGAAGACATCCTCTTCCTGCCCAGCTGCAATATCATCGCTTTTGACGACCGCCTGCGGCAGAGTTCGCTGCAGATGCCGGATCTGCGCGGCAAACACGTCAACCAGGCCGAAGATATCCTCAACCGGCGTGGATTCAGATACAAGATCGAAGGCGCGGACTCCGCCAGCGTGGTCACCGACCAATTCCCCAAGCCAGGCGTATCCGTCGAACCGGGACACCATATCACGCTCAAGATCGGGCGCAGTTCGCAGCCGAATGAACCGGCCGTGATCCGGGGCGAAATGCCCAACCTGGCCGGCCTGACAGTACGCAAAGCCCTGCAGTTGGCCGCACGCAACAATGTGGCCCTGCGGATCAAAGGCTCCGGCATCGTGCGCCAGCAATCCATCCAGCCCGGTTCCCGTCTCACCAGTCACACCGTCTGCCTGATCGAGGCTTCGCTGTGAATCTGAACGAGATCCTGGAACTGCTGCGCGAGCAGGGGCTGTTGCTGGATAGCCAAGGCTTGGCGGTTTTGGACAGGATCGCGGGAAAGATCTGCGTGGACAACCGGGATGTGGCTGCCGGCGACGTTTTCGTCTGTATCAAAGGATTGCAGAACGACGGTCATAACTATATCGAGGACGCTCGCTCCAGGAAGGCCGCGCTGGTGGTCTGCGAAAATGAGTTTACCGACTCCCTGCCCGCGCTGCGGGTGAGTGATTCGCGCAAGGCGGCGGCACTCTTGGCCCAGATCCACTACCATGATCCCAGCTCACGCTTTCGCCTGGTGGGGGTGACCGGAACAAACGGCAAGACTACCACTTCCCTGCTGCTCTTTCAAGCCGTGCGGGAGTTGGGGCTGCCGGCAGGATGGATCGGCACCCTGGGCTACTATATAAATGATGAGCAATACGAGACCGGACACACGACACCGGATATCCTGGAACTCAATTCCATTTTGGCAAAGATGGCGGACCGCGGCGTCAAGTTTGTCTTTATGGAGGTTTCCTCGCACGCCCTGGCTTTGGATCGGGTCTACGGCATCAAGTTTGACTACTGCTTGTTCACAAATCTCAGTCGCGAGCACCTGGATTTTCATCACAACATGGACGAATATGGCGCCACCAAAATGAAGCTGTTCGAAGCAACGGTCCGGCATGAAGCTATTGCCCTGGTGAACATCGACGACAGTTATGGAGCTCTTATCTGCCAGAAACTAAAGGAACAGGACGCCTACGTCTTCTCCCTTGGCAGTTCGGAAGCCGACTATGTGATCCGCATGGACCAGGACTCGCACAAGCAATCGCTGCAGCAGAGCCGCTTCGCGCTCCAAACGCCGGATGGGGTGATCAATCTGCGCTCGTCTTTGATCGGCAGGTTCAACGTCGCCAACCTGGCCATGAGCGCGGCCACACTTGATCTCATGGGCCTTGAGAAGCGCCAGATCGAGCAGGGGCTGAACGCCGTGCCTCCCGTCAAAGGGCGCTTCGAACGGGTCCCAGGCGGAATGGGCATCAGCGTGTTCGTTGATTACGCCCACAGCCCGGACGCTTTGGAGAACGTCCTGCGCGCCAGCCGCGACCTCGAGCACCGGCGCATCCTATGCCTCTTTGGGGCTGGCGGAGAGCGCGATCATGGTAAGCGCCCCCTGATGCTCAAAGCCGCTCTGCAGCACAGCGACGCCGTCATTATCACTGACGACAATCCCCGTGGAGAGAATCCCGAAGCGATCATCCGGGACATCGTCACCGGCAGCGACACCTGGTTGCCCTGGTGGATCATCCGCGATCGTCGGCAGGCTATCCGCGCGATCCTGCGATTGGCACAACCTGGCGATATCGTGCTGCTCTGCGGCAAAGGACACGAAAACTATCAGGTCATCGGCAGCCAGCGGCTGCCATTCGACGATCGGGAAATTGCCCTCGCCTGCCTGGCTGAGTTGGCCGCGGAGCCTCAGGAGAGCGATGATCTGGCCTTGCCGGTGGAACGGCTGCTGCTGATTCTGCTGGCCGGACAGGAACCCGGTTCTATTCCGGGTTACATAGAACCGCGCTCCTACATGCGCATCTCCACAGACAGCCGCTCCTTGCAGCCTGGCTCGCTGTTCTTCGCGCTCAAGGGACATAATTACGACGCCAACGATTTTCTATCTCAGGTCCTGAACGATCACTCGGTGTTTGCGATAGGGCAACGCGAACTGGCAGACCACGCAAACTACCTCTGCGTGCCGGACACTCTGACCCTACTGGCAGCCCTGCTCCGCAAATATCTGCTGATGTTTCCCGCATACAAGATCGCACTCACCGGCAGCACCGGCAAAAGCGGCACCAAGGAAATGCTAGCCCAGATTTTCTCCGCCGGGACTCAGACCTTAAAAACTGCGGCCAACGAGAACAACCTGATCGGCCTCTGCCGCACCATTGCCAAGATTAGGCCCGAGCACCAGTACGCCGTTCTGGAACTGGGCACCAACGCCCCGGGAGAGATCGCGGCTCTGAGCGAGGTCTGCAATCCCGACGCCGGCATTATCCTCAATGTCGGACCTTCGCATCTGGCTGGTTTGGTCGACGAGGACGGCGTTTTCCGGGAAAAGGTCGCCCTCTTCAACCGCCCACTTGATATCCGGCTCTTTGATGCCGATGATTCGCGATTCGCGATCTACGCGGACCGTGGCAAGGGCGTTGGGTTCACCGAGCAGGCGGATTTCCGCATCAGCGCCGTGCAATGCGGCGTCAGCGACTGCGAATTTGAACTGAACGAAGAGCGATACCAGATTCCCTATCCATACCCCTACGCCGCCAAGAACGCCGCTTTCGCCATCTCCTGCGCCCTGCTCAAGGGTATACCCGCCCCCGCCATCCGCGATGCCCTGCGGGAATCTGTGCGGCTGGAACTCCGGCTCAGTTTGGAGCAAACAGGGAGTTTCACCCTGGTGATCGATTGCTACAATGCCAATCCGGTGTCCATGCAAGCTGCTATTGAGTACTGGAAACGCGTGGAGCCCGAGCGAGAACATATCGCGATCCTGGGTGACATGATGGAACTGGGCTCAGCTGCGGCAGCTTATCACGATATGATCGGAGCGATTCTCAACGAAAGCGGCTACGACCGCCTGATCACGGTTGGAGATCTGTCAGTGCGATATCAGGCCCAGGATTCCAGTTTGCGTGACACGCATTTTGCCGATGTGGAGGAGCTGCTGGCTAGCTCCGTTCTCGGCGAGCTCACACCCAAAGCTGTTATCCTGATTAAGGGCTCCCACTCCCTGCATTTGGAAAAAGTGCTGCCGCAGTTGCGTAAAGAGGTATAACATGCTCTATCATTTGCTCTATCCTTTGGCCAAGTACAGCATCGTGTTCAATGTGCTGCGCTATATCTCTTTCCGCTCCATCGGCGCTTTTCTGACCTCCCTGCTGTTCACCCTGCTGCTGGGGCCGGCCTTTATCCGCCTGCTGAAAAGTAAATCCGCGGTGGAAACCATCGATGCCGACGTCCCAAAAATGCATCAGGGCAAAGCGGGAACACCGACCATGGGGGGCTTGATCATCCTGGTCGCGCTGCTGGCGTCATCATTTCTCTGGAATGACCTGAGTAACAAATCCATCCTGATGATGTATCTGACCTTGGTGTGGCTGGGCGTGGTCGGCTTTCTGGACGATTATCTCAAAAACTACGGCAAAGCTTCCAAGGGCCTGCTGCCGCGTTACAAACTGTGGGGACAGATCAGCGTTGGGCTGGTCCTGACCCTGGCGATTTATTTCAGCAGCACCTCCGCCGACAATATCACGGCGCTGCAGATACCTTTTTTCAAGAACACCTACATCCAGCTGGGCTGGCTGTTCGTTCCGATTGTCGTGCTGTTCATCACCGGTACTTCCAATGCCGTGAACCTGACTGACGGTCTGGACGGCCTGGCGCCCGGCGTGCTGGTGTTTGCCGCGCTGGGCCTGGGAGTGATGAGCTATCTCAAGGGCAATTTCGTCTCCGCTTCGTATCTTAATCTGGAATTCATCCCCACCGCCGGCGAACTGACCGTGTTCATTGCCGCGCTGGTGGGCACGCTGATCGGATTTCTCTGGTTCAATGCGTATCCGGCGCAGGTATTCATGGGCGATACGGGATCGCTGACCCTGGGCGGGATTCTGGCCGTTATCTCAGTCTTGCTCAAGGAACAGATCTTCCTGCTCATCATTGGTTTCATTTTTGTAGCCGAGATGCTCTCCGTGCTGATCCAGACAAGCTGGTTCAAGCACACCAGAATAAAGACCGGTACGGGCCGCCGGGTTTTTCTCTGCTCACCGCTGCATCATCACTTTGAACTTAAGGGCTGGCACGAGTCCAAGATTGTGATCCGTTTCTGGATCATCGCGATTCTGCTGCTGGCCGTTGGCCTGAGCACCATAAAACTGCGCTGAGTAAAGCTATGTTTGATCCCCAATGCCACTACGCCATTCTGGGTCTTGCCCGCAGCGGCATTGCTGCTGCCTACAAGATCAAGGAACTGGGAGCTACAGCCTTCCTCAGCGAGCTGCGGTCACAATCTGAATTTCACAACGCGGCTGAGCTGCAGCGGGATTTCAATTGCGAATTCGGCGGCCACACCGATAAACTGATGACCTGCGACACCTGGATCGTCAGTCCCGGCATCCCGCTCGACCTGCCGCTGTTTTATCAGGCCAGGCAAAATGGCGTGAAACTGATCAGCGAGATCGAATTTGGCTGGCTGATCAAACATAAAGACAGCAGAGTGATCGCCGTGACCGGCTCCAACGGCAAGAGCACCACAGCCTCTTTGATCCAGCATCTGCTGAAGAACATGGGTTACCGGAGCATCCTGGCCGGCAATATCGGCTCTGCCTTGTGCGCCCATCCAATCCAGAATCCCGGCCTGGACTTCCTCGTGCTGGAAGTGAGCAGCTTCCAGCTGGATCTCTGCGACAGCTTCAAACCGGATGTCGCCGTTCTCCTGAACATCACTCCCGATCACCTCAACCGCTATGCCAGCTTCGAGGATTACATCAGCTCCAAATTCCGCATCTTTGCCCAACAGACCGCCTTGGACACCGCCGTAGTCTGCATCGATTCGGAGCCGATAACTCAGAACCTCAGCCAGATCCGTTCCCGCCTGCGCCGCTATTCTTTGGTTCAGACCCCGCCCGAGACCGATGCCTGGCTGAACCGCGACGCGATCCAAATCGGATTGCGGCACAAACTGCCGGTCGCCCAACTCCAGATCCGCGGCAGTCACAACTACGCTAACACCATGGCGGCACTTTTAAGTGTCGACAGCCTCACCCAGGACCTGACCCTGGCCATGGAAGCCGCCAAGAGCTTTCAACCCCTGACCCATCGGCTGGAGTTTGTCGCCGATATCAACGGGATCCTGTTTTACAACGATTCCAAGGCCACCAACTGCGACTCCGTCAAATCGGCTCTCACAGCCTTCGATAAGCCGATCCGGGTCATCATGGGCGGCTCCGACAAGGGCGAGGACTACTCTGTCCTGACTCCGCTCCTGCGGCAATGGGCCAGGAAGGTATATCTGACCGGTGACACGGCAGAAAAGATGAGCGCTGCCTGGCAGGGACAGGTCGATCTGAAACGCGTGGACGATTTCGCTGACTGCCTGCATCAGGCATTTGCCGATTCGCTGCCGGGTGACATTATTGTCCTCTCCCCCGCCTGCGCGAGTTTTGACCGCTTCCGCAATTTTGAACACCGCGGCGACACATTCAAGGAGCTGGTCCGCCAGTTGGAGGCAGAACATGGGAAAAAATAGGATCCAAGAGTACATCGTATCCTACGATAAATCAGTCTTCATCACCTACATCCTGCTCTGCATGATGGGCTTGCTAGTGATGCTGGACATTAACTCCATGCAGAGTTCGCTGGGCTATTTCTACCGTCATTTGATCAATCTCTCGGTGGCGTTTCTGGCAGCCAACCTGGCACTGCATATGGTCAAACTTGAGCGCATCCGCCCACTGAACTTGCTTTATGTGATAATCTCGGTCCTACTACTGATTGCTGTCTTACTCTGGGGACACGAAGTCAACGGCGCCAAGCGCCAGATCCGTATCGGCTGGTTCAGCCTGCAGCCGAGCTTTCTGGCTCGGGCCGCGCTCGTGTTCTTGTTTGCCGGGTATCTGGCCAACAAGGAAAGCAAGATCCGGATCACCAACGTCTGGAAGTTCATCAAGGAATTCTGGTTTCCCTTGGGCTGCACCCTGATCATCTTCGTTCTGATCTTTCTGGAAAAGCACCTCAGCACCCTGATCATCGGCGGCTCGACTCTGTTGGGAATGCTGATCTATGCCGGTATGCGCTGGAGACTGGTGATCCTGGTTATTTTGGTACTCACGCTTGTCTTGGGAGCGGTGTTTTTCTTTAGCGATCCCTTCCGCCGCGCACGGCTGGAAACCTATTTGGACTACAATTTGCTGACTCACAACCGAATCCAGGTCGACAACTCCTCCGATGATAGATACCATGTGAGCGAAAGCCTGACCGCCCTCACCAGCGGCGGCCTGATCGGGACCGGCATACCCTACGGCCGGGCCAAACACAACTATCTCCCGGAAGCCCAGACAGACTATGTTTACACTATCATCGGCGAAGAGCTCGGTTTTCTGGGCGCGATCCTGGTCCTGATCCTGCACGGGTTTATATTCTTCCGCGCCTTCAAGATCGCCGAAGCTCAGACCAACCTTTACTATAAATACCTCTGCGCCGGCCTGGCGATGAATATCTTCCTCAACGCCCTCGTCAACACCGGCGTCGCCATGTCCATACTACCCTCCACCGGCACCACCCTGCCCTTCATCAGTTACGGCGGAACGGCGCTGCTGGTGGATTCTCTTTCGATCGGCGTGATCCTGAACATAAGCGCCACGCGGAGACAGTTGTGAGTCGGCCGCTGCGCTTTGTCTGCGGCTGCGGCGGCACCGGCGGCCACATTTTCCCGGGGATCGCCATTGCCCGCCAGTTGCAGCAAAAAGGCTGCCAGATCCTGTTCATTGGCAACCGCAACAGCCTGGAATCCACGCTGGTGGCGGCTGAGGGCTTCAACTTCCGAGGCATCCGGGTGCAAAAGCTCTATCGCAAACTCAGCCTGAGTAACCTGCTGTTTCCGTTCCTCCTGCTTTCCTCGACTCTGGGAGCCCGCGCCATAATGAGCAAGTTCCGGCCGGATGCTGTGATCTGTACCGGCGGCTTTGTCTCCGGCCCGGTGGCCCTGGCTGCAATGCTGCGCCGGACGCCGCTCTACTTCCACGAAAGCAACAGCTATCCCGGCCTGACCACCAGGCTGCTGGCCCGCTACACGCGCGTTACCTACACCTCGTTCCCCGACACGGCCAAATACCTGCCCCGCGCCAAGGTTGAACGCCTGGGCATCCCTTTGCCGGAGCGCAAACCTGTTTCCGCCGCGACTGAGCTTCACGTCTCCCAGGACCGTAAAATCCTGCTGGTCACGGGCGGCAGCCAGGGTTCGCAAGCGATCAACACCGTGGTGGACGCGGCCTTGCCCAGTTTGCTGGAGCGGGGCTACCAGATCGTCTGGCAGACCGGCAACGCCGGTTACGCGCTCTATTCCGCCCGGAACGCGGCCCAGAAATCCGTGCATGTCTTCGATTTTTCGCCCCGCCTGTCGGAGTATTACCGCCTGGCCCATATAGCCGTCACCCGAGCCGGCGCCATGACCCTGGCAGAACTTGAAGCCAACCGTTTGCCGGCGGTGCTGATCCCTCTGCCCACAGCCGCAGGCAACCACCAGTATTACAACGCCCTGGAACAACAGAACCGGGGGCTGGCAGTCCTGCTAGCGCAGAAGGAATTACAGCCCGAGAGCCTACTGGCGGCTTTGGACCGGATCGAGAGCGATTACGACAGCTACCGGGACAAACTGAACCTGCCACCCAACCACGCGGCCCGGGATATCGCGGCAGCGATCCTGGCCAATCTGGAAAAGGAGTCCGACCATGTTGGGTAAGACCAAAAAGATCCACTTCATTGGCATCGGCGGCATCGGAATGAGCGGCATCGCGGAATTTCTGCACAACCAGGGCCTGGAGATCACTGGCTCGGATCTGAGAAAAACCGATCTCACCCGCCACCTCGAAGAGCTGGGGATCCGCGTCAGCGAAGGGCACAATCCCGATGTGGTCAAGGATGTCGACGTCGTGGTCAAGTCTTCCGCGGTCCAGGACGACAACCCCGAGATCCAAGCTGCCAAAGCCCTTAAGATCCCCGTCATCCGACGCGCCGAGATGTTGGCCGAGATCACCCGCATGAGTTTCAGCATCGGTATCTCAGGCACGCACGGCAAGACCACCGCCACCTCCATGGCCGGCCTGGTGCTGGAAACCGCCGGCCTGGATCCCACCATCATCGTCGGCGGCAAGGTAAAAAACTACGGCTCCAATAATGTCATGGGCTCCGGCAAATACATCGTGGTCGAAGCCGATGAATACGACCATTCCTTCCTCTCGCTCACGCCCTGCATCGCCGGCATCACCAACATCGACACCGACCACCTGGATTGCTACCGCAACCTGGACAACATCAAGGGCGCGTTTACAGAATACGCAAACAAGGTCCCCTTTTTCGGCAGCGTCATCGCCTGCCTGGACGATCCCGGCGTGCAGTCCATCCTGCCCAACATCAACAAAGACATAGTCACCTACGGCTTTTCCCGCCAGGCGGACATCCAGGCCCAAAACATAAGCATGCAGGACTTTAAGTCTGAATACGACCTCTACTTCAAGGGCTATAAGCTCGGCCGCATTGCCATGCATGTCACAGGACGACACAACATCCAAAACTCCCTTCTGGCCGTCGGTATCGGACTCGAACTGGATGTCAGCTTTGAAAAGATCCAGGCCGGACTGAAGCAATACAGCGGCGTGTACCGCCGCTTCGAACTCAAGGGAACGGCAGGCGGAATCACGGTTTACGATGATTATGCGCACCACCCAACCGAGATCATCGCCACACTGGAAGGTTTCAAGGACAGCACCAAACGCCGCATCGTAGCGCTTTTCCAGCCTCATCTCTTCTCCCGCACCCGCGATCTCTACGAGCAATTCGGCAAGGCCTTTTTCTCCTGTGATTGCCTGATTCTGGCCCCAATCTACCCCGCCCGGGAAAATCCCCTGCCGGGCGTCAGTTCCAAACTGATCAGCGATGCTGCCGTACAATCCGGACATCACAATGTCGTGCTGATCGCGGACAACGCCGGGATTGTCCCCCAAACCCTTGCCCTGCTTAAACCTGACGACATCCTCATCACCATGGGCGCCGGTAATATCTGGCAATACGGAGAAGAAATCCTGGCCCAACTGCAAAAACCTGTTGACAAAAACAGTAAAGCAAAAAATCGTAGCAATTTAGAGACTTGAATGACTCTGTCCCCACTCTTGACTTGAGCGAGCAATGACGATAAAACACAATAAGTTACTGAACTCAAACCAACACCGCAAACGCCGCGGAAGCAGCCGTTATCTCCTCTTTTTTATCCTGATCCTGCTGTTTCTGACCGGCCTGGGCTTTGGCACGCACCGGCTGTTGTCCTCCGCGCCCTGGTTCAATCTGCGAAAGGTGCAGTTCTCCGGCAACCAGAGTATCCCCGACAGCTTGCTCGCCCGCATCGTGCGGCCTTATTTGGGGCAAAACCTGCTCCGCATCTCCACGGACGGGATCGCCGGTTCTATCTCGCAATTGGCGCGGGTCGAGAGCGTCAGGGTCCGCCGTCGCCTGCTCAGCTCGCTGCGCATCACAATACAGGAGCGCCAGGGCTGCCTTTATGTGCGCAGCCTGGAAGGGGATCTTTTCCCCATCGATGAGAATGGTGTGATCCTGGATCAATACAGCCACGTCTATATCGAGAATCTGCCCGTCACCGAAGTCCTTTTGGCCAATTCCAGCCTCAAAGCAGGCACCAGGATCAAGAGCGCCTCACTGCAGAGGATTCTGGCCACCCATCGCCAGATCGCCCGCGAAGTCCCGGACTTTTTGCCCAACATATCCGAATACTACACCATCGATAAAACCGTATACATCATCGACGCCCGCAACGGCATGCGCCTTATCCCCGGACGGGACGACCTCGCCAGCCAGCTCTCCCGCTACCAGTTTGTGCAGGAAAACGGCAACGTGGGCAGCGACGCCATCCTCGATCTCAGGTTCGCGGACCAGGTCGTGGTCAAGGCAGGACACTGAGATGCGCGATAACATCCTTACCGCCCTGGACATCGGCTCTTCCCGCCTGCGAGCCGCGATGGTCAAATACAAGACTCCGGAGCACCTGGAGATCCTGGGCCAGACCGAGCTGGCCTCCGCCGGGATCGAAAAGGGCATCGTCAAGGACATCCAAGCCGTATCCGACTGCGTGGCCAAGGTTTTGGGCGAACTGGAGACCCTGGCGACCACTAAAGTGGTAAACCTCTTTGCCAACATCACTGGCGAGCATATCCGTTCCCACATGGGTGACGGCCGTATTTCCATCCCCACCCTCAATCCCAACGAGCCCGGCGAGATCGAGCAGTCGCATGTCGACCAGGTGATCAACGATGCCAAGAACGGAATCAAGATCCAGAAGGGCTTCGAACGCTCCCAAATCCTGCACGGCATCCCTCAGGGCTACGTTATCGACGGCCAGGACGACATCCGCAATCCCCTGCGCATGAACGGATTCCACCTGATCACCAAGGTCTATACAATCTTCGCGGACATCACCCCGCTGCGTAATCTCAGTAAAAGTATCGAACTTGCCGGTTACGAGATTGAGCCGGAAAACTTCGCCCTCAACCACATCGCCATCGCCAATGCCATCCTCAGCGAGGACGAACGCCGCCTCGGCACGATCCTCATCGATATAGGCGGCGGCACTTGCGACATCAGCCTCTTCCACCGCGGCGTCCTGGAAAAGGTGCTCGTGGTGCCCATGGCCGGCTCCTCCATCACGGAGGATCTCGCCATCGGCCTCAAGACCACCATCGCCAACGCGGAGTACATCAAGACCCATTATGGCGTCGCTCTGGCCAGCAGCGTCGATCCCGAGCTGGAACTCGATGTCGAGGGCATCAGCGGCCGCGACAGCGTGCGCCGCTCCCAGCAATTGGTCAGCCACGTCATCCAGCACCGTGTTGAGGAAATGCTCTCGTTGTGTTATGACCGCCTGAAAAACCACTACACGCCTGAGCTCGTAACCGCGGGCATAGTCCTCACCGGCGGCACCGCCAAACTGCAGGAGATCGGCAAGGTGGTGGAGTCATCTTTCAACCTGCCGGTCAAGATCGCCGCTCCGGAGCTCGGCCGCCTTTCCGGAAACGTAGGCCACTTCAATGATCCCGGCTATGCCACCTTGGTCGGCTTGCTCCATTGGGCGGTTTCGCTGGACCGCGAACTGCCGGCTCCCGTATCCCGTTTGGCCCGTCTGCGCGAATCCAAACTCACCGATAAAATCGTAAAAATCTATAAAGACCTGACCAGTTACAAGTAAAGGGGGAACCAATGATTGAATTTGACGAAACCACCGAACACGTGGACACCGTGATCAAGATTGTCGGCGTCGGCGGAGCCGGCGGCAACGCGATCAACACCATGATCGAGCACCAGCTGCAAGGCGTGGAGTTCATCGCCGCCAATACGGACATGAGCGACCTCGTGAAAAGCAATGCCCGCATGAAACTGCAGTTGGGCAAGAAACTCACCCGCGGCCTGGGCACCGGCGCCAATCCGGATCTGGGCGAACGCAGCGCCGAGGAATCCAAAGATGAGATCAGGTCCCACCTCGAAGGCGCGGACATGGTCTTCATCGCCGCCGGCATGGGCGGAGGCACGGGCACCGGCGCCGCTCCCGTGGTGGCCAAGATCGCCCGCGACCTGGGCGTCCTCACCCTGGCCATTGTCACCACACCCTTTCCTTTCGAAGGCCAGAAACGCATGGCCAACGCCCAGGACGGGATCAAAAAGCTGTCCGAGTTTGTAGATACTCTAATCGTGATCCCGAACGCCAAACTGACTGAGATCTACGGCGAACTCACTTTGCTCGAGGCTTTCGAAAAAGCCGATCACGTGCTCTACGACGCCGCCAAGGCCGTTGCCGACATCATCAGCGCCAGCGGCCTGATCCACGTCGATTTTGCCGACATCCGCACCGTGATGCAAAACATGGGCTACGCCCTCATGGGCACAGGCATCGCCGACGGCGAAAACCGCGCCGTGATGGCCGCCAAAGCCGCCATCAACAACCCCCTGCTCAGCGATATCAGCCTCCACGGCTGCCAATCTTTGCTGATCAACATCACCGCCGGACCGGACATCCGCATGCACGAATGCGACGAGGTTTCCAGCGTCATCGTCAACGAAACCGGCTCAGCCGCCAACATCATCATGGGTATCATCATCGAGCCCGACCTCATCGGCAAGGTCAGCGTCACCATCATTGCCACCGGACTCAAGAACACCGCCGACAAGATCGTGGATTTCCCACGCCCCCAGGTCCTCGTGCAGCCCCAGCCCGCCAAGGCCGCCAGCCCCAAACAAACCAAGATCGACGACGATATCGACGATATCTTCCGCGTACTCAACATCAACCAACCGGATACCAAAAATGATAAAAACCAACGGGACGAGGAAAGCGCCCGGCAGGTCAATCCACGCACCGACCTGCCCTCCTTCCTCAAAGCCCTGGATTAGAACTTCCCACTCCTACCCTGCTTAGGTCTCTCAACGGACAACCCCCTGTCCGAACCAAACCGTCGGCCCCCCCTGCCGACGGTTTTTCTTTTTCGTCCCGCTCGGACCAGCTTTGAACTCACGGCGTGGAATGCCGGGGAGGACTCCGGCACAGCCATCCCGGTCGGAAGTCAGAAACTCCCATGAAAACCCCGGACCCCGCCCTTGCGGCCAGCTGGTCCGCCTCTCCTATACACCCCCAATACTTCCCGTTCATACGACGGGAAGTGTTCGGGTTGTGGGCAAAAGGTGAACCAGCCAGCCGCCGGGGCGGAGTAACCACAAAAAACGCCAAAAGAAAGGCTCTCCTTCTTCAGGCGGATGTATGTAAAGTCATGTGTTGACCAGCCCGGAAAGGGACATTTGTAGCGATGGGTGTGCAGCGGCCATAGGTCGCAAGCCCCATGGACCCCAAACCACGCGTATGACTCCAAGCCCCGGCGTTCATGCGGATGTGGTAGATTCTGCTGGGACAGGGGTTGCTACAATCGTCCCTGCCGTAAATGATTGCCATTAAGATCATACGCAATTGGGGCAATATCGTATTGACAATAGTGGCCTTATCTGTAGATTTGAATCCGGAGCACCACGATGAACAAGATCGGCCTTTCGGACACGGATATTGTCGCCCTGGTGGACTGCAACAACTTCTATGTGTCCTGCGAACGCGTGTTTGACCCTTCCCTGGAGGGCAAACCGGTGGCCGTGCTGTCCAATAACGACGGCTGTATCGTTTCGCGTTCCAACGAGATCAAGGCTCTCCAGATCACCATGGGCGCTCCAGGATTCATACATGCGCTAACAACGATTCCAAATCCAACGTAAAAGAAATATTACAATAGGAGATACTATGAATTACAATATCGATTGGTCTCTTATAATATCGGGGATCCAGACATCTGTGATTATTGTGGGTTTTCTATTTGCAGCCAAGTAATTGAAGATCCAGACTCTAGAATATCGCTCAAGGTCTATACTGGATCTTAAAAAACTTTTCTATGAATATAGGGGTGTAACAATAGCACTGAGACCAGGTGGAGAATGGGAAAATGGAATACCCAATATGCGCAGACGTGGGGATCGATAGACAACTATCTGGGTTTATTTGAACACTGTGAGTTTCTTGCGTCATACGGTATGGTAGATAAGGGGTTCTTAGAGCGTTCGCATAAAGTCAAACTAAAAAATGCGCTCACTAATAGAGAAATTAGAGAAAAAATAGATAGAGAACATATGCATTGGAAAGATCTAATAAATCTCTGTGCACGTTGGAATATTGATGTGTCCAAGTGGGATATTTAGGCCTACCGATGTTCAATACAGGTCAACCCTGTCTACATAAAACTTGATCTTTTTGTAGGCTAAGGTCCTATTACAGGCCCTTGTGTTTTCTTCGTCGTTATGATATGTAAGGGCCACCTGTGGCAGGCACTAACACCATGGCGAAGTTGCTCAATAACTGCAAGGAACGAGTCTTTTATCGATTTGAGATCTAGCCACAAATGTATGGTAGGGAAGCACAATTGGTTGATAATCGCTTTATGATGCGGATACTTATGGCACCAGAATGGCATCTAGCACATAACAACCTGAATTGCCTTCACTACTCTGCAAAAATTTCAACTTGACAGGTATGTCACAAATACAAACTCGAACTCATTCATATTCATGGGGTGCCTTATGAGAGAACACAAAATGAAACTAGCAGATTCTAGGCCTACGTTACATTTTTCACCAGCAGCTGGTATGTTAGTAATTCTTCTCTGTATATTCTGCAGATCACTTGTTGCCGAACAACTCAATTCAGAGTATGTCAAGAGCGATGTGATCGACTTGGTAAACGAAAATATCCAGGGGCCTTGGTCGAAATTTAAACCCTTGTTAATGTCGCCTGATGATCCATTACCCAATCAAATATCAACCCTTGCCAAATGGGAGCTAGACCCTGTTAACGCCGAATTGCTGGAAGCCTCTAAATTCATCTACGAAAACAGGGACCTTTCAGGATGGAAAGATTCACAGATCGCCATCGCCAAATACAACCTGGCCGTAGGCAACTTGGTGTCGACATACAGACAATACTGCAAGGCGGTTTTAAAGCATATATCCACTGTTAACTCCATCGAGATAAAGCGCAAGAGTCAATTAATGAAATGCTATAACGACTTGTATTATACCCTACCCCAAAGTATAGTAAAAAGGTTCCCCTATCAACATTTCTCTCAAGAAAGTGATATCGATGAAATTAGATTTGAGTACGAAAGTATATTAACATTCTATACTGAATCAAATCGCGCCTCTATTGGTTATAAGTTAGTTAAGTTAATGGAGATATTTCCCCATGGTAATAATTTTGGCTTGTACTGCAACAGATTCTATGCATCATTGCCTGTAATCTACACCGCCTCTGGGTTTGTCACAATGTTCGTGTTAGAATTTGTCTATAAGGAGATTAGAGCATTGGCCAGTTCTATTTCATCTAACAAATCCCCACTGCAGAAAGGGATAAAGCAAACCTATCCTCTGAACCTTAGGATTGATTACTCTAAAAATAACAGGCAATATTTTGCCCTAAAACAACTTAGAGGCATGAACCAAGCACTGCGTGAGTCAGACCCATTTGATTAGATAACTGGCCGTTATTGATGTTATCGTGTTTAATGCTGTATTAATCGGTAACGCACAAGCGAGTAAGTTACTCTGCCGCGAATTTTATAAAGCACTTTTCCCCTCACTACCATCTGCATCACCGTCCAAGGTCCTGATTGAGATTATCCGGTTGACAGCACAAGCCTGCCGGATAATGTGGCTCTGGGATATACGTGATGAACAAGATCGGCCTTTCGGACACGGATATTGTCGCCCTGGTTGACTGCAACAACTTCTATGTGTCCTGCGAACGCGTGTTTGACCCTTCCCTGGAGGGCAAACCGGTGGCCGTGCTGTCCAATAACGACGGCTGTATCGTTTCACGTTCCAACGAGATCAAGGCCCTCCAGATCCCCATGGGCGCGCCCGGCTTCAAGCACGAGGCCCTGATCCGCAAACACGGGGGAACGCTGCTTTCTTCCAATTACGCGCTGTATGGTGATATGTCCGCCCGGGTCATGGAGGTGTTGGCGCGCTTTTCGCCGGAATTGGAGATCTATTCCATCGACGAGGCCTTCCTGGGCCTGGCGGGTTTCCGCGTTCGCGATCTGGAGGAATACGGACGCAAGATCCGCGCCACGGTCCGGAAGTGGACCGGAATCCCCGTCTCCGTGGGCATTTCCCGCACCAAGACCCTGGCCAAGATCGCCAATCACTATGCCAAGCGCTACTCCGGTTATCGCGGCTGCCTGGTCTTGCTGGACGATGAGCGCATCGCCAAAGCGCTGAGCCGGACGCCGGTCGCGGAGATCTGGGGCATCGGCGGCCAATACGACAAGTTCCTGCGGCAGAACGGGATCGTCAACGCCTGGCAGCTACGCGAGGCATCGGAAAAGTTCATCGACCACTATATGACCAGCATCGGACACAAGACCGTGCTGGAATTGCAGGGCTTCGGCTGTATCGATCTGGACGAGGCGCCCGCGCCTAAGAAGAGCGTCGTCTGCTCCAAATCCTTTTCCCGCCAGGTATCCGACCTCACCGAGCTGGAAGAGGCGGTCTCCACCTACATCACGCGCGCCGCGGAAAAAATGCGCGCCCAGCATAGCGTGGCGGGCCACATGATGGTCTTCCTCAATACCAACCGCTTCAAGGAAGGCCCCCAATACAACAACTCCGCCCAATCCAGCCTCGCCGTGCCCAGCGCCTATACGCCGGATCTGATCAAAGCCGGGCTGGAACTGCTGCGCGACGTTTATCTGCCCGGCTTCGAATACAAAAAGGCTGGTGTGATGTTCGCCAACCTCATGGACGAGGGCGATGTGCCCTTGAACCTGATCGAATCCAGCTACCTGGACGACTCCCGCAAAGCCCTGATCGAGGCCGTCGACAGCCTCAACCGCCGCTGCGGACGCGATACGGTTTTTTACGCCAGTTGCGGCGTGGGCAAGAAATGGGAAATGAAACGCGCCAAACTCTCGCCTTGCTACACCACTCGCTGGAGCGACCTGCCCCGTGCCAAATGAAGCCATGACTCTGTTCACGCTCGCCGAGCCGGCTCAAAGCTCCCAGAAGATCAAAAGGTCCGAGTTCCGGGCCTTCCTCTTCCCCATTCCTGACCAGGAGACGGCCCGGCGCCTGATCGCGGCCCACAGCGCCCAATTCGCAGATGCCGCACACCACTGTTTCGCCTGGATCTGCGGCTACGGTCAGGAAATCCGGCTCAGTTCGGACGCCGGCGAACCCTCCGGCAGCGCGGGCAAACCCATGCTCAACGCCCTGCTGCGCGCCCGGCTCAGCTTTGTGCTGGCTATCGTCACCCGCTATTTCGGCGGAGTCAAGCTGGGCGTGCCCGGTCTGATCGGAGCCTATGGTGGTAGTGTGGAACTGGCTCTGGCTGAGGCGGAGCTCATTCCACTGCGCAGGCTATGCAGCTTCAGCATCCGCTGCGACTACTCCCAGGCGGAGCAAGTGCTGCGGCTGGCCAAGTCTTTTCAGGGAGTGATCTTGCAGGAGGAATGGGGCGAGCGGGTCGAGCTGGAACTGCAGCTCTGGGCAGAGAACTGCATGCGGCTGCGCGAATTTCTGGATGGCTTGCGCTCCCGCTCCGCTATAGATTATCGGATAAAGGAAGACTGAAGCAATGCTAAAAACCTTGTTGACCCTGATCCTGAGCCTGGCCGGAGCCTGCCTCCTGGCCCAGGATTACAGCTTCGTCGAAGCCAGAAGCGGCAATACGCTGGAAATTTCGGACCTGGCCCGGATACTGGCGCAATACGACATCGTCTTTTTCGGCGAATGGCACGATGACTCCGCCGTGCATGAGGCTCAGCGCGAACTGCTGGCCGCCCTTTATGCCTGCCAGCCCCGCCTGCTGCTCTCTTTTGAGATGTTCGAGCGAGACACGCAAAGCGCCCTGGATGCCTATCTCGCCGGCCAGACCAGCGAAGAACAGTTCCTGGCCGTGTCCCGACCCTGGCCCAATTACGCCTCTGACTACCGACCCCTGATCGAGTTTGCCAAGGCTCAAAACCTCGCCTGCCTGGCCGCCAATGTCCCGCGCCGCCTGGCCCGGGCTGCCGCGCAAACCGGAAAGTCCTTCCTGGACAGCCTTTCCATTGAAGAACGGGACTGGGTGGCCCGTCAGGTCAGCGCTCCACCCGGCCGTTACCGGGATAACTTCCTCAGCACCATGCAGGCCAACGCCATGCACGGCAACACGCAGAATGAAGACCTTTACGACCGGCTCTACTACGCCCAGTGCGTCAAGGACGACACCATGGCCGAAAGTATACTGCGCTTGGGTGAACAGCGGCCCGGAGATAAGATCGTACACTTCAACGGGGACTTTCACTCCCGCGAGTTCCTGGGCACGGTGGAGCGCGTCAGATCCCGCGCGCCCCAGCTCAGACTCGCCGTGCTCAGCCCCCATCCTGCAAACGAGCCCCTGCCGGAAAACGCCGGCCAGATCGCGGATTTCTTCGTCCTTGTGCCAGGAGCGCAGGAATGAGCGTAAAAGAGAGCGCGGATGGAAAGGAAACGCAGGATGGTTATGATCAGCCGCGCTCTGAAGCTATGCGCAATACCGTGCCGGATCATTTCGGGATCATGACAATCATGCCAATCAGGTCATCAGAGTTACATTTGTATGATACGGAGGCCAATAATGCTTAGAAAGACCGCCCACGCGGGGAGTTTTTACCCCCGCTTCGCCGACCAGATCACGCGCCAGATCCAGTCCTGGAGCGCCGGCCAGCCCCAGGCCAAAGCAAACGAACGCTGCCTCGGCCTGATCGTGCCCCACGCCGGATATGTCTATTCCGGAGCCTGCGCCGCCCGAGCTTTCCACTACATCGCGGGCCAGGACTTCGACAGCCTGCTCATCCTGCATCCCAGCCACCATGGCAGCCACTTTGACTGGTCCCTCTCCCCCTTCGAACAATACGACAGCCCGCTGGGCAAGCTGGATCTGGATCTGCGGCTGGCGGAACTACTTTCCAGGCACTCCTCCTCCGCCGTGGACCGACATTATCACGAGCAGGAACACTCCCTGGAGATCCAGCTGCCGCTGATCAAACATTTCTTTCCCGAAGCCCGGATCTGCCCCGTCATGATCGGCCGGCCTTATCCCGAGGTGGCGCAGAACCTGGCCAGGGTCCTGAGTGAAGCTATCTCCGCCAGCGGACAAAAGGTCGCCATCATTGTCTCCACCGACCTTTCGCACTACCACAATTCCGACCGCGCCGAACAAATGGACGGCCTCATCACCCGCTACATCATGAGCCTGGATCCCGACGCCCTCTGGCAGAGCGTGATCAGCAAACGCTGCGAGGCCTGCGGTATCGGCGGCGTGCTCACCCTGCTCTATTATGCCTCCCTGGTTCCGGACGCGCAGGCCAAAGTCATCCATTACACCCATTCCGGCAAGGTCAGCGGCGACAACCAGCAGGTCGTGGGCTACCTTTCAGCCCTGGTCTATCATTGAGGCAATTGCGATGACGGACGAACTGAAGAAACGCTTGCTGCAACTGGCACGGGAGTCCATCCAAAGCCACTTCGGCCGGATCCATCCAAGCTTGCCCACGGAGCCGGAATTGCAGGAGAAGAGGGGCGCTTTCGTTACGTTGCATAAGCGTGGAGAACTGCGCGGCTGCATCGGCTTCATCCGTGGCTACAAAAGCATCGCCGTCAGCGTGGCTGAAATGGCGCGTGCCGCGGCCTTTGACGATCCCCGCTTTTCCGCTCTGCGTCAGTCCGAACTGGACGAGATCGAGCTCGAGATCTCCGTGCTGGGGGACCTGATCCCCATCGAGGACACCGGCCAGATCCAGATCGGCCGCGATGGTCTGTATCTCCAGCATCCTCACGGCTCCGGTCTGCTGCTGCCGCAGGTGCCGGTGGAGTGGAATTGGGATTTGCCGACTTACCTCAAGCAGCTCTGCCGCAAGGCTGGCTTGCCCGACACAGCGTGGCGGGACGCGGGCGCGCGGCTCTTCCGCTTCGAGGCCGAGGTCTTTGCGGAGGCCGACTTTTTGCCTTGACAAAAACAGACCTCCCAAAATTTTGAATCGGACACGGCGCAAGCAGAGCGGGAATAGCTCAGTTGGTAGAGCGCAACCTTGCCAAGGTTGATGTCGCGGGTTCGAGTCCCGTTTCCCGCTCCAGTTTTGAGGCGACATAGCCAAGTGGTAAGGCAGAGGTCTGCAAAACCTTTATCCCCGGTTCAAATCCGGGTGTCGCCTCCATCCTTTTAACCACGCCGGAGTGGTGGAATTGGTAGACACAAGGGACTTAAAATCCCTCGGGCGCAAGCTCGTGCCGGTTCAAGTCCGGCCTCTGGTACCAGAGCGGGAATAGCTCAGTTGGTAGAGCGCAACCTTGCCAAGGTTGATGTCGCGGGTTCGAGTCCCGTTTCCCGCTCCATTTTTATCCCGGATGATTGGAGGGTGCAGTGGTATATAAGCACGGAAGGGATAAACAGGTTTTTTGATTGACAATTTCCATGACGCATTATATGGGGTTCCATTAGCTGAATATGGTCACGTCTGAAGGCTCAATGTACCCGCTGCAAATCGGGTTGATCATGGAGCAGATAATGGATAAGCCGAAGTTCCAAGACCTTCCGTCGCAGGAAGATTTCGCTGAAATCAGTGAAAGGATTTTCAACAAGGTCAAGGAATACATCGGCCATGACGCCCTGGCTAAACAAATCACCAGCGACATCCAGATCGGCCTCGTCAAGCAAGATATCCAGGAACCTGATTTGAGCTCCTGGATCCAGAAACAAGCGGAATCGCGCACCGAATCACATATCCTGGAACTGTGGGATTACTGCTTTCATTATGCTCTCAAACTCTCCGAAGATGCCGACATCGCTCAGGATACGACCCAGACTGTGATGGTATCATTCCTGCAATCCCAGGCTGAGGTCACGCACATCAAAGGATGGCTCAGGCAGGCTGTTTACAACCAGTTCATGCTCTCGGTCAAGGAAGACCGGAAAAAACAGGAATTGAGCAGGAAACTGCAGTTGGAGCCCCTCCCGGACGCCCTGCAAGTTCAGGAAGAACAGCTGGAAAGAAGCCTGAACGATTCCGATCTCAAGCGCCTGTTATCCAAAGCGGAATATGCCGAGCTCAGGGAAATGCGGTCATTCAAGACAATCAAGGATTACGCCCTCAGCAAAGGGATCAATTCCAGCGCGGCCCGCAAACGCAAACACAGCATCCTGACCAACCTCAAGGCAAGTTACCTGAATGAACAGGGATGGGTGAACAGGCCGGAAATCCTGGATTACAGGACTCTTGTCAATATCAAGCGCTTCCTGAACACGCTGGTCGAGAAAAACCGCCTGGGGGATTACAAACAACTCTACCATTACTGCTCTCCCGAGATGATTCCCAAGATTCAGAACACGCTTCAATCCATCCATACGATCTTCGATTGGGGAATATCCCAGTTATCCCCCAAACACTACCAGATCAGCATCTGCGATGTAAGCAACGCCACCGGACCGATTCTGGTCGTGGTGGAGATTGCAATAAACAGAGCCAATTACATCCATATTACCAACTGCTTTGATTCTTCGCTGATCGGTGTGATCCCCGAATCCAAACTCCCTCATTATCCATCTGACAAGGGTAGGTGCCTGTTAACCCCGGAGGATGTTTATCAGTATACACATTAATCACCTGTAGAATGGGCATAGCCGCATAATCGGGGCGATCTCTCGTTGGGGATAGTTGTTGAGCCGGAAACTCAGCTTGGGGTGATCCACCCAGAGCTGGCAGGCTTGCTATATTTCCTTATCTCGCAATATGTTGGCGGGTTTCTGGGTAACACTTTCAACGATCTGAAACTAATCTTATGGGAGAACTGAATTATGAGAAAATTCCTTATTCTTTGCCTGATGCT
>CAYXEF010000003.1:53238-65449 GCA_964463825.1 uncultured Candidatus Cloacimonadota bacterium
TAATCTTATGGGAGAACTGAATTATGAGAAAATTCCTTATTCTTTGCCTGATGCTGCTCAGCGTATCGATGCCCTTGGCTGTGAACGCTTCTGTGTTCGATTGGATTGCCACGACCGTCCTGCCGGAATACAACGGCGATATTAACGATCCGGATCTCTATGTGATTGAAAAAGGTGATGATATCTGGATAGTCCGGATCAACGGCCAAATCTACGTTTTCCGTCCCAACAAATAAAACCTGACTAGACACCAGCCTGGATACTATCCAGGCGAAGCTGTTTTTTACTGGATAATATGGTGAGTGCTGGCAACCCTGAGAGCAGTGGCTTTCAGGGTTAGCACAGCCTCAGTGGATGCCGGGACCGCCACCTGTGTTTCATAATCCGGATTGAGGTGAAGTCGAGCCCAGTTTGCTTTTGAACGCACAAGTCCAAAGACCTTAGTCCTTGCCAGTGAGCAATGGGCTGGTCCTTGCAAGTTTTTCATCTATAAATCATTCTCAATTCAGCGGTCTCTCACAGCGACTTGGGGTAGAATGCTCTATCCCAAGTCTCTTTTTTAAGATGGCGCCCCGGCTGCATAGCGTTAATCAAGTCTTGATCAAGCCTTAATCAAGCGTTAACAATTAAGACTTGATTAAGGCTTGATTAAGAAGTGATTGACTGCCTGGAGCGGGAGCCAAGGTTGCGGAGAGTTTTGAAACAACCTGGCCACCTCGGCCCACTTATCTCTCTTTCGCTTCGTTGAGTCATGACCGTCTCCCAGTCTCTTGGTTTTGTCAAATCCATCAAAGCAAAGAACGGGATCCAGCTCACCCTTTTTCTTCATCCAGCGCTACCTGTTCTAAACCAACCTTTGAGACGCTAACTCTTCCATCCAAGCAAAAAGGTTCCACTAACCGGCAAATTGGAATAGAACTTGCTTTGATAAATATTTCAGATTTCATAACCGATTTAGCCAACTGATTTCTGACTTTTCTAAAGCGTTGTTGCTCAGTTCCATAATAATCAGGATAAACGCTCCCCCATTAAGGCCGGAAACAGTCTATGACAGAAGAGTGGTTTCAAATGGCAACTGACAGATTTGAGTTACGAGATAAGGAGTTTGTTATGAAACGCTGTGTATTGTCAATCTTGATCATGCTGGCGGCAGTATTCGCGCTCGCCCAGGAAGTTCCTTTGCGCAAGGCTTGGAAACTGGATTGGCGGGGCACCCAGGTCCGCAGCACCGATGGCTGCGTGATCGCCCTGTGGGAAGACACCGAAGCCGGAGATACGGATATCTGGGCGCAGAAGCTCAATCCCTCGGGAGTGCCGCAATGGACGGAACCGCGGATCATCGTCAGCGCGCCAGGCTTGCAGGAGATCGGGGCCTGTGTCCAGACCTCGGACAACAACTTCGTGGTGCTTTACGCGCAATCGGGAAGAGATATCGTACAGGGAGTCCGGGTGCAGAAATTCAGTTCCAACGGCCAGCCTCTGTGGGGTGAAAACGGCGTGCAGATCAGCAGCGGCAGCGGCGCTTTCGTCGAGACCAGCCTGGTCCCCAACACAATCGGCGGAGTTTACGCGGTGTATGGCCGCAACTATGGTTTCCACGATGTCATCGGCCAGAATCTGGACAGCTTTGGCAACCAGTTATGGACTGCCGGCGGGATCGTCCTGGCCAGCCATGCCAACAGCATAAACCTGGATGCGGCGGTCAGCGACGGCGAGGGTGGCCTCATCGTCAACGTGAACAAGCCGCAGGGCAGCATCCGCTATACCGAACTGACCCGTTTTTCGCCGCAAGGAACGGTGATCGGCAATAATCCGATGCTGCCGCAATCTGCTTTTCCCGGACTCCGCTATTCCATACTGCGGGACGCCTCTGGCGAATATGTGCTCTGGAATGTAAACACCAATGCCAATGGCGGCCTGATCCTGCAGCGGATGGACAACAGCGGCAATCTGCTGCTGCCCGCGCCTGTGACGGTTTCACTGTCTGCCAATACCGGTGGCATGAATCCACCCCTCCTGAAACCAGTCTCCGACGGTGGTTTGATGTTTGGCTACGAGGACACATCCGGTTACCTGGATGTCTATCTGAAAGTCCTGCGGCTCGATGCTGATTACGCTCCTCTCTGGGGGCCCGCTGGAGTGCAGATTGCCAGCGGCGCTTCTGATACCTGGGTCTTCCGGAACCTGCGATTAGCGGTCACGGATGGCGGCGCGGCCTGGCTCAGCTTTGTGCAAAACAACGCGGATGACACAGCCCAGGAATTGAAAACGCAGTATGTGTCTGCCTCGGGAAACCTGCCCTGGGCTGATAATGGGATCGCGCTCAGCGCTCCCAACCCTTATTTGGAAATGCCCATACCAGTGGCCTTCGCCGACCGGGGAATGTTCCTCTGGCGCGACCAAAGGGAAATGCACAACGCCATCCGCAGGCAGGTTTTGAGCACTGGCGGCGCGGCCTTTCTGGATCTGGGCGGAGCACCTCTGGTTTCGCGGCTAAACGGCATCGCCGAAACGATCGGCGTGGCAGCCTTGCAAGACAGATATCTGGTGCTCTTTTCAGACATCCGCAATGGCTGGTTCAACACCTACTACCAGATCTGCGACAGCGACCTGAATCCCCTTTTGGAGCCCAACGGCAGGCCGCTCTTCCCGTCCCTGCAGCTGCACATGGCCGATGTCAAGCTGCTGAGCCTGCCGGATAACAGCGTCGCCATCCTTTACCGCGCTTATTACGAAGGCCAGGGGCTGTTCTATCACGTGCAAAGGATCGACGCGCAGGGCAATCTGATGTATCCGGGCTATGGCATCGAGGTCACCCAAAACTACTATACCGATTCGGATTTCCGGATCGGCCAGAGCGGTGGCGACATCTACATTGGCTGGACTCAGGGGGGCTGGCCTCAGTATTATCTGATGGGACAACGGATTTCGAACGGCCAGGTGATGTGGGGACCGGAAGGCAAGGCCCTGATCCAGTTTCCGGAAAGTGTCCATGTCAGCCTGGCGAGCCTGCAGGACAGGTTTTTCGCCTTCAATACCAACGACATAAACACCGACCAGCATCAAGGCCGGACCCTGCGTGTGGACGTCAACGGCGATCCGGAACCGGGTTGGCCAGCCCAGGGCATCGCTGCCATCAATGAAGACGGCTACATCGACGAATATTTCTCCCCGGACACCATGCTGGGCAACGACCTCGTGGTATTCTACAAAACCTGGGCATCCTACAACTTGCGGCTGCAGAGGATAACTCCCTCTGGAACCAGGCTCTGGCCCGAAGCCGGGATCGCCATGCCCCACGATATCCGGAGTACCGCGAAAGCCGATGGCGGCTTCGTTTTCCTCATTGCCCGGCAGGATCCCTGGACCCTGTATCTGCAGAAGATAGACGGAAACGGCAACCTGCTGTATGGCGCAGATGGCCATACAGTGGGGACTGGAACAGATTATATCAGGGACGCGCAGCTGCTGGGCTTCGCCAATGGCGGCCTGGCTGCCCTCTGGTCCGACTACAGGCTGGGATCCGACTACGACCGGGATATCTATATCAGGCACATCAACCCGCAGGGAATAGCGATGGGCCCTGGCCCCGCCACGCTTTGCGGAGCCTGGCTGGAACAGGATCATATCCAGGCGGACGTGATCGGCAATACCGCCCTGGTGGCCTGGAACGACGCCCGGGCCGGGATCCTGGACTCCGAATACTATGTCTCCGCGATCTACGCCACGCGGATCAACAGCGCCTGGGTCGAGGTTTCCGATCCCGTTGTACCTGCGCTTGATCAACCCGCGCTCCATCAGAACTATCCCAATCCCTTCAATCCCGAAACGACTATCGCGTTCAGCTTGCCAGAAGCCGGGACCGCCGATCTGGCGGTGTTTAACCAGAAAGGCCAGCTGGTGAGGAGCCTGGTTTCCGGCCAACTGTTACCGGCTGGCGCTAGTTCCTTGGTCTGGGATGGACGCGACGATCAGGGGAATCCGGTAAGCAGCGGGATCTATTTCAGCCACCTGACCTGCGCGGGAAAAAGCGTTTCGCGGAAGATGGTCCTGCTCAAGTAAACTGAGCCAGTCAGACCTGGTTTGCCAGCTAGCTACTTTAAATGCTCGTGCAGGAAATCGTGGTATTCCGGGTTGTTGAAGACCAGTTCGTCGTGCGTGCCTTGGTGGGCGCGGCCTTCAGCGTCGAGAAAGAGGACGCGGTCCACGTAGTGCAGGGTGGAGAGGCGGTGTGAGATCACGATGGCGGCGATACCGGGGTAATTGGCATTGATATCCTGCCAGAGTTTTTCCTCATTTTCGGCGTCGAGGGAGGCGGTGATGTCGTCCAGGATCAGCAGTTGAGGCCGCTTGATCAGAGCCCGGGCGATGGTGATGCGCTGTTTCTGGCCGCCGGAAACGCCCAATCCGCGCTGCCCGACGCGGGTCTCGTCACCCCGGGGGAAGGAGGCGACCTCGGACTCCAATTGCGAGGTTTTAACGGCCATGCGGTACTCTTCGTCAGATGCGCCATCGACGGCAAAGAGCACGTTTTCCCTGACCGTGCCCGTGAAGAGCACGGGATCCTGCGGGACATAGGCGATCAACTCGCGCAGGGCCGCCAGATCCAGTTCCTCCAGCGGAATGCCGTTGACGCTGACGCGTCCGGAATCCGGCCGCAGGAGGCCCAGGACAATGTTGGCGACGGTGCTTTTACCCGCGCCGGTGGAGCCCAGGATCAGCATGCGTTCGCCCTGTTTCAGCTCAAAGTTGCAGTCCAGGATGGCGGGCTCGGTCTTGTCCGGATAGGTGCAGCTCACGCCCTCGAAACGCAGTTCCCCAAAGCCTTCCAGTTTGCGGGTGCCGGTCCAGGTCTCGTTGAAGCTGGGGTAGTGCTTCATGTCCTCGAGGCGGTCGATATTGACGAAGGCCTGTTTGCCTGAAACGAAGAGCTGCGGCAGATCCAGCAGCGGATAGATCATCATGCTCAGATACGAGTAAAACATGTAGAAGGTGCCGACCGTGATGCGGCCTTTGACGGCCATGTAGCCGCCAAAGAGGATGACGCCGATCTGGGCGAAGTAGTCGATGTATTCGTAGATCAGGTGCAGGATGGCGTTGAGTTTGACGACGCTCATCTCGGTCTTGAAACGGCGCGCCAGGGCGGTGTCAAAGAAGCGGTTGTATTTTTCCTCGCTGACAAAGGCTTTGACGATGCGGATGCCGGAGAAACTCATCTCCAGCTGGTTGTTGATGTTGCTGATGGCCTGTTGGTTGCGCTCGAAGTTCTTGTAGAGGCGGTCCGAGGTGAAATAAAAGACCAGCATCATCAGCGGCAGCGGCGATACCGAGAGCAAGGTCAGACGCGGGTTGATGCTGAACATCACGACCAGCGAAAAGGCGATCAAACTGAAGGAATTGAGCGCGCGGAAGATCCCCGAACAGAGAAACCAGCTGATCTTGGGAAAGTCGCTCAGATCGTCCGTGAGCCGCGTCACCACGTCCCCGGTGCGGTATTTGAGGAAGAAGCGGAAGTCCTTGTTCAGGATAAAGCGAAAGTAGAACATCCGCAAAAAGTTCTCGAAACGGATGTTGACCCAGCCCCGGAACGCCGGATAGAAGCCGGTGACGAACTGCGCCAGTCCCAGCGCCAGCAGGATCCAGACCACGCGGTTGACCTCGTGCATGGGCTCCGGATACCTGGCCGGGTCGTTGAGAATGTTGCGCAAAAGGTCGATCAGGCGACCGAAGACGATGGGATGGGCGATGGAAACAGCTGAGGAGCCCAGCGTGAAGACCAGCATCACCACCAGGAACCACTTCTGGTGGCTCCATTGGCGGATTATCCACTTCAGGTGCTTGTTCACGCGCCCTCCCCGGCCAGCATTTGCAGCTCGACCAGCTTGCGGTATTCTGAGGAATCCGCCATCAGTTGAGTGTGTGTGCCGCGGTGGATGATCTCGCCGTCGCGGAAGAGCAGGATCTCGTCGGCGTCCAAAACCGAGGTCAGGCGGTGGGCGACCACCACGGCGGTCTTATCCGCGAAGACGGTCCTCATGCTGCGCTGGATCTTGGCTTCGGTCTGCGGGTCGATCGAGGCGGTGGCCTCGTCCATGACGATGATCTCGGCCTCGAAGGCCAGCGCGCGGGCGAAGCTGATCAGCTGTTTCTCGCCCTGGGAGATGTTTTGCCCGCGTTCCGCCAGTTCGCTGTCCAGGCCGAGGTTTTGGGCCTGGATAAACTCATCCAGCTGCACGATGTTGATCGCCTCTTTGACTTTCTCCCCGGGGATGGCGTCGTTGTAGACGCGCACGTTTTCCAGGATGCTGCCCGGAAAGAGGAAGATATCCTGCAGGATGAGGCCGATCTTGCGGCGCCAGGCGCGGAACTCCAGCTCGGAGAGCGGCACGCCGTCGATGAGGATGCGGCCTTTCAGCACGGGATAAAATCCGCAGAGCAGGCTGACCGTGGTCGTCTTGCCGCTGCCGGAAGCCCCGACCAGAGCGATCTTTTTGCCCTTGGGAATGCTGAAGGATACGTCCTTCAGGATCCACTCCTCTTCCTTGTAGGCGAACCAGACATGATCGAACCTGATCTCGCGCTCGAAGGAAGGCTGTTTCGTCCCGGTGAAAAGCTCCTCCTCGCTCTGCAGTTCCGTGAGTTCCAGGATGCGCTTGAGCGAGACGAAGGCGCGCTGGATCTGCATCACGTTCTCCGAGATCTGCATTAGCGGCCAGATCATGCGGAAAATGTAATCCACAAAGACGATCAGCGTGCCCAGAGTGACCGCGCCGGCGATGATGCGCGGCGCCATCAGGCGGATGATCACCACCAAGAACATCACCTCGAAGACCAGCATGAACACGCTCTGCGAGCCGTATTCCGTGAACGAGGTACGCGTTTCCAGCCGGTATTTATCGTCCGAGGCGGCCTTGAGGTCCTGATACGCTTTTTCCTGTTGGTTCAGGGCCTGGATCACCTGCATGCCCTGCACGTAGTCCGTGATCTTGGCGCTCACCAGTGCGTATTTCTCGCGGATGAGGCGGTAAAACTTGGCCAGATACTTGATCAGGTAATAGTATCCCACCACAGCCACCGCCATGGAGGGCAGGATATAGGAGGCGACTTGCCAGTCCCGGATGAACATCACGATGAAGACCCCGGCGAAGAACAGCACATTGCCTATGATGCGGATGGAGAGCTCGGAAAACAACGCCTTGACGCGCTCGCTGTCGCTTTCGACGCGGGCGATCAATTCCCCCACCTGGCGCTGGTTGAACCAATCCACGGGCAGCGTGAGCAGGTGGCGGAAGACCTTGGCCTTGAAGTTGGTGATGATCTTGATGCCCAGGCGGGAGAGCAGCACGATCTGCAGATAGGATAACAGGCCGGAAACGATCACCACGCCTACGAACAACAGCCCGAAACGGTACATCATGCCCACGTCCCCGGTGGGAATGCTCTTGTCCACGATCTCGGCCAGGATCAGCGGATACACCAGCTGCAGCGAGGAGGTGAGCAGCATGGCAAAAAGACCGAAGCCCAGCAGTCCCAGGTCCTTTTTGACAAAGGGAAAAAGGAGCCGCAGATAGTATCTCAGGTTTAGTTTCTGCTCGGGCATTCTGATCCTTTAAAGATAGAAAATATGGTCGGGATGAGAGGATTTGAACCTCCGACTTCTCGGTCCCGAACCGAGCGCGCTAACCGGACTGCGCTACATCCCGACCGGTTTAGCTCAAAAATTGCCGAGCCTGCTATCTGTCAAGGTTTTATTCTTTTCCCATCGCCCGCAACAGGCGCTCCGCCTCCTCCGCGGTGATCTTGCCGGCTTCCAGCAGCTCCAGGATCTTGATCCGGCTGCGTTCGTCCACTTCACTCTTCTCGCGGCCGCTGAGGCCTTTGTTGACCCTGGCCAGAGTGCTTTCCATGATGCCGTGCACATAGTCTTTGAGCGCCTCCGGATCGAAGGAGCCGTGCCTGAACTCGAAGCCGCGCCCGCCAAAGCTGTGGTGGAAATGCGCGCGGGAGTCGCGGCCGCGGGTCTCGCCCTCGCGGAAGGGATCCCGGACCTTGCGCAGGATGCTCTTGAGGGCTGAGCTCAGTTCGTCCCCGATCTCCTCAACCGTGAGGATGACCTTGTCTTTGGCCTGTTCCGTATCGAAGTCCTGCACCGCCTGTTTCAGTTTGGACAGCGCGGCTGCCAGGCCGTCCCGGAGTTTGGCCTCGGTGATCTTGGATAAGGCTTTTTCGACCACGACCGCGATGTTTTCCACGGCCAGCAGCACCTTTTCCTTGTCTTCGGGGCCCACCGCGTTTTGGATCAGGCGCTTGAGCTCTTCCAGCTTGAGTTTGAAGAAGCCCAGATCGGACTGTCCGGAAGCGTTGACCTTGATCGCGCCGTTTTCGGTACGCACGCTGATGCGGACGGCGCCGTCGCCGCGGCGGTAAATCCGGTGCCCGTCTTTGCTGCTGCTTTCGGCCTCCAGGCCGCAATGCACCGAACCCAGTTCCGTAGCGGCGTCCAGCTCGAAGCCCAGATCTTCGGGCAGCGCCAGACTGACCACCCCGTTTTCGTTCTCGAAGCCGAAAATGCCGCTTTCCACGGCCAGGGTCTCGTAATACACCATGCCGTTTTCATTGCTGATCCGCACTTCCGGGAAGGCCGCCTGCAGGATCCTGATGGGGCCGTTCTCGGATTTGATCCCGAGCTTGGTGCCGCTGATCTTTTCCGCCACGACCGGACCGTTTTCCATGTCGATCTCGAATTCGCCGCTGCAGCCCACGAGTTGGAGCGGACCGTTCTCATTTTCCAGGTGGATGTGCCCTTCGCAGTTTTCCATCCGGATGGGGCCGTTCTCGTTATGGATGACCAAAGAGCCGGACAAACCTATGACAGCCAGCGGATGGATCTCGGATTCGGCGATCACCGCCGCGCCCGCCGGAACGCGGATCCAGACCTGGGATCTGCCGCCCGCGCTTCTTGGCATGGCCAGTTCCGGAATCTCTTCCAGCTCGATCTTCAGGGTCTTGCCGTCTTCCCCGACGTTAAAATACCCGGCGATATCGGTGCCCGGAGCGTAGGAAGGGATACTCAGTTCGGCTTCGATCTCCACCTGTCCCGAGGTGGAAACGCTGATCTCCAAAGGCGCCATGGCGTTGTCGATCTCGACTTTTTCCTTGCCGGTAAAGTCGTAGTTGAGCTCGATTTTTTTGGTGGTTTTCATGATTTCCTCCTTGTGTCAATCATGCTGATGGCCTCGTCCACGCTGATGAAACCCTGTTCGAGGTCGCCGATGATGTCGCTGAAATCCTCGGTGGGGGCTTCCCCGCGGGCGATGGCCCGGATTATCTCCGCCAGCCGGTTTTTGACTGTCGGATACGATATGCCCAGGCGCTTTTCCATCTCTTTGATGTTGCCCTGGACGGTGATGAACAGACGCACAAACTCCAGTTGAGCGGGGCTCAGGCCGCTCAGCCAGGAAGTGCTGAAATTCCCCTGGAAAGCCACCTCGCAGGAGGGGCAGTAGTATTCCCGGATCAGGAGTTCTTTCCTGCAGATCGGGCACGAAGTCATATCCATGGTCGACTCCTTAATATAATCAAACCCTACTTTAAGTATCTTGATATTCTGTCAAGCTATTTTTTAAGATATCCGAGACACTGTTAAATCGCAAACCAGAATCCGTAGATCTGACCATGACCCGGACCCGGAACATCAAAACCGCCTCCTTGCCTGACAGCCTTAATCAAGTCATAATCAAGCCTTAATCAAGTCTTAATTATTAACGCTTGATTAAGGCTTGATTAAGAATTGATTGACAGCCCGCGGCGGGGAGGAATCATGGTCCCAACAACAGGAGGTAATCATGAAAGTTGTTGTCAAAGAAGGTCTTAAAGGATTTTCCGGCCAGCTTGACGGAGCCATTTACTACTATCATCCCCGTCTCAAGCGCACCTTGATGCGCCGGATGCCCAAGATGCCCGCCCAACCCCAAAACGCCAGCTACGCCGCCATCGCACGGCAGATCAAGGCGTTGAACCCATCCCCCGCATACCGTTACGATTTCAAGATCTACCTTGGCATCCTGCGCGAGCGGGACGAAAACGCGAACTACCCCTCCTGGTACAGCCTGTTCGTCAAGATGCTCTGGGCGCTGCAGTCCGCGTATCCGGGGCAGGTGGACCTGCAGACCCTCACCCGTAGCCAGATCGCGGAGCAAAACTTGCCCTGCGTATCGGTGCGGGCGGCGGTCGAAGCCGGCCTGCTGCCGGAATTGCCAGGCTACGAGTATCTGGACCACCAGATCTGATCCCGCATACCTGATCGAAGCCCAAACCGGATCGGATCCTCTTCCGGCACTGGATCTTACAGGCTCCGCGCAGAAGTCATCGGCCCGGAATCAGACCCGTACACTGAAAAAAAGACCAGAAATCCGGAAATAATCCCAACACCCGGGACCTGCGGCGCGTTAGATTTATGTGAACCATTCACGAGACGCAAATGATCGACCTCGAAGAATTTGTCCGGACGCATGAGCGGGCGCTGTTCAACTTCGCCCTGCAGGTCACGCGCGACGCCGACGAAGCCGAGGATCTGATGCAGGAAACCTGGATCAAGTGCATGGTCCACCAGCAAACGCTGGAGGTGATGACAATGCCCAAGCAACGCAGTTGGCTCTTCACGGTGCTCAAAAACCGCTGGCTGGATATCTGCCGGCACCGCAAACTGGAACAGGTTACCAGTATGCGGCAGGAGCCCGCGTATCAGGCTGCGACGCCCGTTTATCACCTGGAGCCGCATCTGGACCGCCTGCCGGCCCTAGAGAAGGAGATCGTGCGCCAGCGGTTCTGGCAGGGCCTCAACAGCCGCGAGATCAGCGAGGAACTGGGCATCCCGGAAGGCACGGTGCGCTGGCGGCTCAAATCGGCAATGGATAAACTCAGATTATATATAGAACAGAGTGAGAAGGAGGAACAATGTCTACTCTGATCAAAAACATTGGCATCCTGGACGCGCGCCACGCCACACCGGAACAGATCCAAGGCATCGGCAAACTGGTCAATATCGGCTGCCTCGCGATCAGCCCGCAAAACAAGGCCGATTTCCTCAAGGTCAGCCTGCTCAACGTGGGCAAGATGCTGGAACTGGATGAAGAATACAAACTGCACACCGGTCCGCTGGAAATCACGGCGCAGATGCTGGAAGATGCGCCGCGGGGGCTCAAACTCTGCGTGGTCGGTCCTCTGACCCTGGAGGCTGAGATCAGCCCGGAGCTGCTGCGCGAACGCCTGATCGGACTCTGCCTGATCGGTCCGGCGTCAGTGCCCGCCCCGCTTTACGGCGCGTTTATGAGCAGCGCGCGGGAGATCGTCGGCCCGGTGGCTTCGGTCCCGGTCAGCGGCGTCCGCACCTCCGGCCGGGTGGAGATCAGCAACGAATACCTGAACACCCTGGAGGACGGCACCGAACTTTCCGTGCAAGGCTCGCTCAAGTTCGCCGACACGGTGGATGAGGAGTTGTTCCTGCGCAAGATCAAGAGTTTGCGTGTGGTGGGAGCCATCAAATGCGGCGAACCCCACGAAGCGATGCTGCGCAAGGTCCTGCTGGAACCGGAAAAGGCGCGCATCCGCATCGTGCGCCTGGACTTCCATTATGTGCCCGGCAACACCATGCTGGACACCTTCACCATGATGACCGTAAACAAACAAACCATATCCTGTTACGGCATCCTGATCCTGCTGGAGGAGATCAGCGAGGAGCTGCTCCGCCAGAAAGACCTGCGCTTTGAAGCCGGCACCCTGTATTTTCCCAAAAACGTGATGCATGAAATGGCGCAGCGCCTGGCTCCGGGCACCAGAGGCATCCCCTACGAACCGAACACGCTGGAAGTGGTCGGTTGCGAACAGACGATCACGCCGGTGCGGCTGGAAGCAATGCCGGACAAGGCGACGCTGGTCGTGACGGGGGAACTGAACTTCGCCGAGGATGTCGCCGTGAGCGCCATTGCCGGCAAGATCGGCGTGTTGGACAATTATGGCCAGATCACCGCTTCCCGCGACGCGGCCAGCATCCTGCAGGGCAAATTGCGCCACAGCGAAGGCGTGATCCGCGTGCAGGGCGCAGACGATGACGACGAGCCGGAATGCGGCCAGTTTGACAATGTGATCGAGAATGTCGCCACCTATGTGATGTGACGGCAGAAAATACCTCCCAATGAGCAAGACCCCGCCC
>CAYXEF010000003.1:65549-69708 GCA_964463825.1 uncultured Candidatus Cloacimonadota bacterium
AATAAATTCCCAACACTTTGTGATTGCCATTCGTCTGATATATAGAATGAGATGTTTGGGAGGAACAATGAAGAACATCTACAGAACACCGCATCAGACAGCATGCCAGGTCGCCGACCAGACCGACGGGACCAGCCGCCGGAACGGCCCGGTGGAGAATACCAGGCACCAGGTGCCGGAGATCCGCATCCTCAGCGTTTGGAACGAGCACCGCCAATACCTGATCCAACCCCGGCTGCATCTGTTGTAAACACTCAGCGGGTTAAGCGGCGGATGGAAACACCATCCCGCTTAACCCGCTTCTCTTTTCCCGCCCCCGCTAACCTCTTCATCCCCACAAAGAATTATTATCCCTTGTCACGTCCGGCCTTTAGCCGGCCATCACGGCGCTAGAGGCGGAAACCACTTCTCCTTGAGGGTTTTGAGGGTGCCGTCCTGTTCCAGTTTGGCAAAGGCTTCCTGCCATTGTTGCACGATCTTGGCATCGGTCTGCTTGGAAATGGCAATGTAATACTGGCTGCGCATCAGTTCTAAAACTGGTTTCAGGAGCGCGGGATCGATGCCGGCCTGCTGGGCCAGGCGGGGGTAAGTGATGTCCGTGAAGACGGAAAGATCGCTCTTTTTCTCCACCAGCAGACGGATGGCCTTCAGCGGATCAGGGTCGCTGGCCAGGTTCGCGAAGCCTTTCTGCTTGAGGAACTGCTCGGTGAACCACTCCGTGGTGGTGGCGATCGAACCGATCAGTTTCGCGGCTTCCAGATCAGGTAATTCAATTTTACTGTCAGCCAGGGCGTAGAAACTGGATACGCTTTCTCCCAACGGGCCGATGAAGTGGAACTTGTCCTCGCGCTCCGGGGTCTTTTCCATGGTGAAGAGCACCACGTTGGCCTCATTCTGGGCGCGTTGGTAGGCTTCGTCCCAACTCACCAGCTGGGGCTGGTAATCAGTCTTAAGTTCCTTCTGGATCGCGGCCACGACATCAGCGCCGTAGCCGGTCACGACGCCGTTTTCCAGATAACTGAGCGGGGGATAATCCTCGGTGAGGATGGTCAGGGGCGTTTCCTTGCGGGCGCAGGAAACCAGCAGCACCAGGGCTGCCGCGAGGAGGATCAGGATCGCTTTGTTCATACAAGGCTCCTTAGTTGGTTTGATTGGGGTGGTAGCGCGGATTGGCGGGCAGGCTCTCACACGGATTGCCGCATTCCCCCCGGACACCGCGAAAATTCGGCGGACGGGGACAAACCTCGCTGCATCGTGAAGCATTGTCACCTCCCCAGAGTTGGAAAGACATTTGTCTCAGTTCTGGGAAGCGGGGAACTATGTCAAGAAAAAAAGCGGCTGTTTGTCCGGACGCCCGACGAAAAAGCGATTGCCGGCGGCAGGGAGGGGATTAGTTTATCGGCAAAGACCAAAAAGAGGAAAACATGCCCGAATTACCGGAAGTGCAGACAGTTTTGGACGGCCTGGCGCGGGAATTGGAAGGCGCGCGCATCACGGGGCTGGAGTGCATGTATCCGGGCACGGTGATCCGTGATCCGGAATTGCGCGGCAAGCCCTTCCCGGCCACGGTGGAGTCCTTTGAACGCCGCGGCAAATACATGCTGCTGCGGTTGAGCGGCGGCCACACGCTGATCATCCACCTGCGCATGACCGGCAAGCTGGTCAGCAGCGCCGCCCCCGGCTCCGCCTGCCACGAACGGGCCTGCATCCTGCTGGATCAGGGGCGCAAATTGCATTTCATCGACATCCGCACCTTCGGCAAGATCACGCTCTGCCTGTCCGCGAATGTGGATCGTTTCATGCCCCGCCTGGGTTTGGAGCCGCTGGAGCCGGAGTTTTCCGCCACCCGCCTCAAAGAACTCTTCGCCCGCCGCAAAACGCCCATCAAAAACGCGCTCATGGACCAAAGCCTAATCGCCGGACTGGGCAATATCTACGCCAACGAGATCCTCTACCGCAGCGGGATCCGGCCCGAAAAGCCGGCCTCCGCGCTCACGCTAGCGCAGCTCAGACGCCTGGCGGAACAGACCCGCGCGGTGCTGAAAGAGGCCATCGCGATGAACGGCACCTCGATCTCGGATTTCCGGCGCGTGGACGACAAAACCGGGGAATTCCAGAACTTCCTGCAGATCTACCGGAAGGAGCGCTGTCCGCGCGGCCACGAAGTGAAGCGGATCAGGCAGGGCGGGCGCGGCAGCTTCTATTGCCCCCTTTGCCAAAAGTGAGGTCGCCCTTGCCCCGGGGCGTTCCGGTTATTATACTATAATGGTAGGATATCAAGTAATCCCGCGACTTTTAGGGAGAGAAAATGAAAGCGTACAAACTTCGTGACAATATCTGGTGGGTGGGCGCCGTGGACTGGGATCTGCGCAATTTCCACGGCTACCTCACGCAGCGCGGCTCCACCTACAACGCCTATCTGATCCTGGACGAGAAGGTCACCCTGATCGACAATGTCAAGAGCTACCTCTTCGAGGAACAACTCGCCCGGATCAAAGACGTGATCGATCCCGCCCGCATCGAAGTCATCGTCCAGAATCACGTGGAGATGGACCATTCAGGCTCGCTGCCCCGGATGCTGGAACTCGCCCCGCAGGCCAGGCTCTACACCAACGCCAACGGGATCAAGGGCCTGAAGGCGCACTACAAGCAGGATTGGGACTTTCAGGAGATCAAAAGCGGCGACACGCTCAACATCGGCAGCCGCGACCTGACCTTTCTGACCACCCCGATGGTGCATTGGCCCGACAATCAGGTCACCTATTGCCCACAGGAAAAGATCCTCTTTTCCAACGACGCCTTCGGCCAGCACATCGCCTCCACGCAGCGTTTGGCGGAGGAATTGCCCCCCGGCATCGTGTTGCAGGAGGCCAAGAAGTATTACGCGAACATCGTGCTGCCCTATTCCAAGCAGGTGCAGAAGGTCCTGGAAGCCGCCGCCCCGCTGGAATTCGAGATGATCGCCCCCAGCCACGGCCTGATCTGGAGCTCCCAGATTCCGCAGATTTTGGCCGCTTACCAGGATTGGTCGGGCAATGTGGCTGATCCCAAGAAGGCGCTCATTATCTACGACACGATGTGGAAATCCACCCAGCAGATGGCCTACGCCATCGCCGCAGGCTTCGAGCGGCGAGGCATCGCGGCCCAACTCCTGAACCTGCAGGCCAACCATATCTCAGATATCATGACCGAGGTCATGGACGCCAAATACATCGCCGTCGGCTCGCCGACCCTCAACAGCAGCATCCTGCCGACTGTGGCGGGATTCCTGTATTATCTCAAGGGCCTCTCGCCCAAAGACAGGATCGGCCTGGCTTTCGGCTCCTACGGCTGGGGCGGGCAGAGCATCCCCATTTTGCAAAAACTCCTGGGCGATCCCCAGGAATGCGGATTTACGATGCTGGAACCCATCAAGGTCCAGTACATCCCGGACGCCGCCACTCTGGACGGCATCACGCAAAACATCGAACAACAACTACAAAAGATAGAACAAGGAGCAAACACATGATCAGCAAAACCCTGGAAAAAGCGATCAACGAACAGATCAACCGGGAACTCTACTCGGAATACCTCTATGTCTCCATGCAGGCCTGGTTCGCCGGGCAAAACCTGGACGGCTTCGCCAATTGGATGGCGGTGCAGAGCAAGGAAGAGCGCGACCACGCGATGAAGTTCTTCAACTTCCTGCTGGAACGCGGCGGCAAGGTCGAACTGCTGGCCATCGACAAGCCGGAGATCGACTTCGGCAGCCCGCTCAAGGCCCTGCAGATGACCTACGAGCACGAGCAATTCATCACCCAAAACATCCACAAACTCATGGATCTCGCGCTCCAGGAAAACGACCACCCCAGCAAAAGCCTGCTGCAGTGGTTCGTGGACGAACAGGTGGAGGAAGAAGCCTCCGCGGAAAAGATCTTAAGGCGCCTGGAAATGATCAGGGACAACGTCTCCGGACTCTTCCTGCTGGATAGCCAACTGGCGCAGCGGACCTACACCGCGCCGGCCGCCGAAGCCGAGTAAACCTTTCGGGTATTGACGCAACAGGCGCGGGATAGTTGGCCAGACCAGCACCCGCGCCATTCTTTTCCCCGGCCTCGGCCAGCTCCTTACATGGGATCCCGGAATCCCGGCTCGCAGCCCCGCCGAAATGAACGGCGCT
>CAYXEF010000004.1:0-52710 GCA_964463825.1 uncultured Candidatus Cloacimonadota bacterium
TACTCGGTGGCCAAACCCTCTCTGCCAATTACACCTGGAACGATCCCGGCGTGCCGGTTGAGGTCAGTTCCTATATCTATGTTGACGCCAGCGGTTCCACTCCCATACTCAAACTCAATTCCGGATTGAGCCTGCTCTTCCGCGCCGATGCAGGCATCTGGATTGGCAGTCCCTGGTATAGCGATCACAACGGAGCCTTGCAGGCTGATGGAGTCACTTTCTCCGCACTGTCCGGCACGACCGGCGGCTGGACGGGGATCCAGTTCTATGTTTTCTCCAGCAACAGCTCCTATCTCAACGGCTGCGTAGTGGAACACGCCGGCACCAACGGCAATGTGCGGATCGACAATGCGCCCCTGTCCTATATCGACAGCTGCGTGATCCGCAATGGCAGTGTGGGGATCTACGCCACAGGCGGTGGCGCCGTTGCCTCTATCAGTAAAAGCAATATATACGGCAACAGCATCGGAGTGTATTGCACCAACAACGCCAATCTCCTCATCGGCGGCAGCACCGGCAACGCCAACAGCATTGATGGCAACAGCACTTACGGCGTGCAGAATACCACCGCCAGCTTCAACGTTAACGCTCTTTACAACTGGTGGGGCGATGCCTCCGGACCCTATCACGCCAGCCTAAATTCCAGCGGGTTGGGGGACAACGTGTCCGACTATGTGGACTTCAATCCCTGGCGGACCACCGACATCGGCGACGCCCCCTCACGCTTCCACCTGCTCACCCCTGTAACCAACAGCGCCGTGGAATCACTCACTCCCGTTCTTGATTGGGAGGAATCCATCGATCCCAGCCCCGGGGACACGGTCACCTACACCCTGTTAATCGCCCGCAACACCGGTTTCAGCACCGGACTGATCACCGTGCCCGATCTGCTTACCTCGTTCTATCTGATTCCCCCGGGCACCCTGGACGACGACACAAGCTATTATTGGAAGGTCAGCGCCACGGACACTCAGGACCAAACGGTGTGGTGTTATGAGAACTACTACCGTTTCGACACCGCGGTACCCGAAGCGCCGTTGGCCTTTGTACTGAGCGCTCCATCCTACAACGAGACCGTGCATTTGACCAGCAATCTGCTCTCCTGGCAGGCAACAACCGATCCCGATCCCGGGGATTATGTGTCCTACACGGTGTATTGGGATGTCTCGGCAGGTTTTGAGACAGCGGGATCGTTCACAACATCGGAAACATCTGCCTGGTCGGGTTATTGCGCTCCCGGCAGCCTGATTTACTGGAAGGTGAAAGCCTTCGACAGCACCGGCCGCGAGACCTTCAGCCCCGTCTGGCGCTTCTTCGTGCATCCGGACGCCAAGCCACGCCCGCCGGTGTATTTCACCCTCACGCCCATGGGCGCGGATATGCTGGTGGAGTGGGATGACGTGCCCGGCGCTGATAGCTACGATATCTATTATTCTACGGATCCCTATACCGGCTTCAGCCTTCTGCAGTCCTATCTGCTGATCCCGGAATTCCTGCATCCCGGCGTGGCCAGCGGACCCCGCGGCTTCTACTATGTGATCGCCCACGATACCAATTGAAGGATGGATTCCTTCCCTCCCTCACACCCCCGCTCAGGCGGGGGTTTTTTTATTCGGCGGATCAAGCCGCCTGATTGTTGAATGCGGTTGAGAGGAAAGGGACAGAGTGATTGAGTTCTGAGCGTCAGGATTTCTCTTTTGCCCTATTGCCCTGATTCTTTAGAATGCATCCAGATCAGCGCAATAGACTCAGGCTATAGATCCTCGTCCTGGCTCCGGAGGGCTCCCAGCCATCCTCCATGCGTTCCCAGCCGTATTTTTCGTAATAGCCGTCATGGCCGGTGCTGAGGTAAAGACGCGTAAATCCCAATGACCGGGCCAGGTTCGCCGCGTGGGTCAGAAGCAATTGCCCCAATCCCTGGCCGCGTTCCTCAGGTTCGATGTAGTGGCAGGCGTACCAAGGCCAGAGATCGTGCCGGCTGACGAAGTCGTTGACGATCAAGGCTCCGCAGCCGAGGGTCCTCTCTCCGCGCATTAACAAGAAGAAGCGGGGCAGGGTTGCACCGTAGTGGGTGATGGCGTCGCGGTAGAAGGGCAGGTTTTCCGGACGCCCCCATCGGCCATGAATATAGCGGATCGCTGCTTCCAATCCGTCGGGATGCTCGTGCGCGTCCAGGATGCGGTACTCGCTGGGTATCATATTTTTCCTTACAGGCTGCTTGCCGCTGCTTTAACATAATTCCGCAGTTACAAACGTCGATCAGGTCGGGATTTATGGCAGTAAGTCCTGTATACTGTGTAAAAAATCGTCAATATGCTCGTCCGTGGTGTTGTAGGAACACATTAGACGCACCTCGTTGAGGGCTTCGTTCCACATATAGAAGTGGTATTGTTCCTGCAGGGCGGGTGTGATCTCGCGGGGCAGGATCACATAGACGGAATTGACGCAGACCGGTTGGGTGATGCGGAGTGCGGGGAAGCAGGCCAACCCGGAAGCGAGTTTCGAGGCCATGGCGTTGGCGTGGAGAGCATTGGCGCGCCAGAGTTCGTCCTCCAGATAGGCTTCGAACTGCGCGGCGATGTAGCGCATTTTGCTGAAGAGCTGGGTGCATTGCTTGCGGTAGAAACGCAGGTCGGCCGTGAGTTCCGGGCGGAAGGAAATGATCGCCTCGCCGAACAGCAGGCCATTTTTGGCGCCGCCGAAGCTGACAATATCCACTTGGGCGTCTTTGGTCAGTTCCTGCAGCGAGCAATTGAGCGCGGCTGCGGCGTTGGCCAACCGGGCGCCGTCGATGTGCAGAAACATGTCATGCTGGTGCGCGAACTCGGCCAGAGCCCGGATCTCGGACAGGCTGTAGAGGGTGCCATATTCCGTGCTTTGGGTCAGCGAGATGACGCGGCCCTGGGAGTGGTGTTGGTCCCGGTTGTTGAGCAATTGGGGAAAGATCAGTTCTGGTGTGAGTTTGCCGTCCGGGGTGTCGATGACCTTGAGGCGGGCTTGCGTGAACTTCTGCACGGCGCCGCATTCATCCACGTTGATGTGGGCGGTATTGGCGCAAAAGACCGCGTGGAAGGAGTGCAGGAAGTTTTGCAGGGCGATCACGTTGGCACCGGTGCCGGTCATGACGAAACTGGCTTCGCAGTCGCCGCCGAAGAGGGCTTCGAGCTCGTTCAGGACTTTAAGCGTGAGGGGGTCGTCGCCGTAGGCGGGGCAATAGCCGGCATCGGCCTTGCGCAGGGCGTCCCAGATGCGGGGATGCACTCCGGAATGATTGTCGCTGCCAAAACTGACTGGATACATCGTGACTCCTTGTATGAAGCTGCTTCCGACCTTTCTTTGCCCCAGCCCCGATTCAGTCAATGAAAATCACGCCGGAGGCGGCTCGTCCGCGTCTTCCGGAGGCGTTTCCTCGGGCAGGGGCAGATCCGGCAGGGCGCGCAAACGGCGGCGGTGGCTCAGCACAGCCCAGATCAGGAGCAGCGGCAGAGCGGCAAAAAGCAGGGAGCCAAATCCGGTGAGCAGATAGATCCAGGCCTGGCGGCGGCTGTGGTCGGCAAAGCTTTGATGAAAGGCATAGAGATCCATGCCGTAAGCGGTCCGGAAAGCAGGTCCGAAGCGGGTCTTGACTCCACGGCGCTGATTGGCGTCCACTTGCGCCCAGAACGCGCGCCATGCAGCGGGTTCCTGATCCCGCATGTATTTGACGGCAAAAAAAGAGGCCAGATAATACAATTCCCAATCCTGCCGGCGTTCGGGATAGGTATAGGCCAGGCTGAAGAGATCGAGATTCCGGCCCCAAAAGCGTTCGCGCACATAGAGAAAGTAGCGGTCGAGCCCAAGTTGGTTGCCGTGCAGCGTGGCGAGGCCTTCGTGCAGCCAGAGCGGAGCGCCGGTCAGCAATTGGTCCAGATACCAGTGGGTGTATTCGTGGAGGATGATGCCGCCATAGCTGGTGCCCAGGGGCGCTCCGCCGCGGATGTAAATGCGCTGGTCAGCGGAGGAGTAGAAGGCGTCGCTGAATTCCACGATCGCGCTCTGATCGCCGGTCAGGCTCTCATACGCGACGGAATCCGGCACCACATACACCGGGGCGGCTGCGTCCAGATAGACGCCGAGGCTCATTTGCAGGGCGTCCACGCGGGCGTTCAATTGAGCCAGGAAACTCCTGGATACCGCGTAATTGCCATCCGGCGTGTGGATGCTGAAATTGCGGGTGCTGACGGCGAGTTGATACTGCGCGCCAAGGGTGGCGCAGCAGAGCAGCAGCAGAAGCATAGCGGTGCGGCGCATGGGGGGCTTCAGCCGGGCAGAGTTGTGCGGCTCAGAAGGGTGTAGTAGGCGGTGGCGTCCTTTTTGGGCACGTTGCCAGTGGGAACGCGCTCCAGGCGGAGGCTGTGGTCGTAACCGTAGAGTTGGAAGCGGATTTCGTCGCCGGCTTTGACCTCCGCCGAGGCCTTGGCTGTCTTGCCGTTGAGGCTGACCAATCCTTTGTCGCAGGCGGTTTTGGCAATGCTGCGCGTCTTGGTGAGGCAGAGTTTGGAAAGCAGCAGATCGATGCGCATGGCGTTGTCCGGTCCCGGTTCAGCCAAAAAGCAGGCGCTTGGTCTCCAGGGCGATCATCAGTTCTTCGTTGGTGGGGATCTTGAGCACGGTTACGCGGGATTCCGGAGCGCTGATGCGTTCGATGCGGTCGCTGTGAACTTTGTTCGCCTCCGGATCCAGTTTGATACCCAGGGCGTCCAGGCCCGTGCAGGCCAGTTCCCGCATGATGGGCATGTTTTCACCCACGCCGCCGGTGAAGATCAGCACGTCGAGTCCGTTGAGCACGGCGAAATAGGCGCCGATATATTTGCGCAGGCGGTAGCAGTAGACTTCGTGGGCCTGGATGGCGTTGGGGTTGTTGTGCAGCAGGATCTGGTCCTCGATCTCGCGCATGTCGTTGGAGATCTGTGAGAGGCCGAGCATGCCGCTTTTGCGGTTGAGGATGGCGTTGACCTCGTCCACGCTGAGGCCGAGGTGTTGCTGCATGTGAATGGGTAGGGCCGGATCGAGGTCGCCGCAGCGGGTGCCCATCATCAATCCTTCCAGGGGAGTGAGGCCCATTGAGGTGTCCACGGATTTGCCGCCGTCGATGGCGGTGATGGAGGCGCCATTGCCGAGGTGGCAGCTGATGATCTTGAGATCGGCGATATCTTGGCCCAGAAACTCCGCGGCCTGCAGGCCGACATACTTGTGTGAGGTGCCGTGAAAGCCGTAACGGCGGATCTTGTGCGTGGTATAAAAATCCAGTGGCAGGGGATAGAGATAGGCATGGGGCGGCATGGTCTGATGGAACGCGGTGTCGAAGAGGCCGCATTGCGGGACCTCGGGCATGTTTTTCTGCACCGCTTCGATGCCCTTGAGGTTGGCGGGATTGTGCAACGGAGCCAGGGAAATGCACTCCCGCATCACATTCACCACATGGTCGGTGATGACCACGGCGTCCGAATAGTGCTCGCCGGCATGCACCAGACGGTGGCCCACGGCGTCGATCTCGCGCTTGTCCGCGATCACGCCGTTGACCTTGTCCAAAAGCGAATCCAGGATGATCTGCAGGCCCTGCTCGTGGTTTTCGATCACCATCTCGCGTTTCTTTTTGGTGTATCTGGCGCTCTTGTAGGTGAACAGCGCGATGTCCTCGCCGATCTTTTCGGCGATGCCGTCGGCCAGCACCTCTTTGCTGTCCATATCCCGGAACTGGTATTTGATGGACGAACTGCCGCAATTGAGCACTAAAATTTTCATGAAATCCTCACAGATGATCTTTGTGAGCAAGGCGCGCGGAGGGGGGCATATTGTCAACTGATTTCCAGATGCGGCCTCGGTTAAGAAATCTTCATCGCCGCCTTATCAAATCTTAACACAAAACCCGTATAACCAGGCAGACCTCAAAGTGTCAAAGGAGAAAAGTATGAACAAAGTCCATATCGCCGTCCTGGCCGCAATGCTGCTTTTGGCCGGACTGCTCTGCGCCGAAGAGATCAAACTGACCGGCGAATTGTGGAACCGCTGGACCCTGGAAAGCGGCAAAGCCCCGGGAGACAGTTCCGACGCCACGCTGCGCAACAACTTCTCGCTGGAGCGCGGCTACCTCGGTTTGGAGCCCAAATTCAGCGAAACGGTCAAGGGCCGCCTCACCGTGGATATCTTCAGCACCGATCTGATCAAGGACGGCGCCGGCTTGAAACTCAAGTACGCCTATCTGGATTTCGCCCGGCTGATCCCGATTCCGGATCTGACCACCACCATCGGCTTGCAGAAAGTGTATTTCGGCAGCATCTACGACTGGAACTACAGCCTGATCGGCAAAGCACCTTCCGACGAGTATAAACTGGCCAATTCCGCCGACTACGGCATCAGCCTCAACGGCTACATCCCCGGAGGCTGGGGCGAATACGCGTTTGGCCTCTATAACGGCGAAGGCTATAAAAATTACGGCGCCAACCTCAAGGACAACATCGATCCGTCCTTTTTGGCCAATCTGCGCCTGATGCCCCTGCCCGGCCTCACCCTGGGCGGCTCCGTGATGACCAATAGCAGCGAACGCAAGGTTAAACTTGCCGATGCCACCGACAATGCCGCCCACAACACCCAATTGTTGCTCGACGGCTTGCTGCGCGCAGCTTATGGCCCCGTGGACCTCTGGGTGGAGTACATGAGCAAGGATGTCCAGTATCCCCACGCCCCGGCCAAGGATTACACCGCCACCTCGCTCACTGTCTTTCCCACCCTAAAACTCAAAAGCCTGATCGGTGCTGATGTCGACATTCTGGGACGCTACGACCGCTGGGACGAGACAGACAATCCCTCGAACAAGAACCTTCTCACCGCCATCACCGGCGGCATCAATTACAACCTCATGCACGACGACAGTGCCAATCCCGCAATGCAGTTGCAACTCAACTACACCCTCAAGAGCTACGACGCGGATGAATCCGCCGCCGCTTTCGCCAACAAACTCAAAGACACTTCCACCCTGCTGTTGCAGTTGAAGTGGCGCTTTGCCAACACGCTCAAAGTATAGGAGATACCAATGAAGATACGTATCATATTGCTGCTTGTGGCCCTGAGCCTGATCATTCTTCCGGTCCTGGCCAAAAAGAACCAGATCACCTGTTCGGGCTCGACCACCGTGCTGCCGATCGCCCAGGCCGCGGCCGAAGCCTTCATGGATGCCCATCCCAATATCAACATCTCAGTGCGCGGAGGCGGTTCCGGCGTGGGCGTCGCTGCCTTGCAGAACGGCACGGTGCAGATCGCCAATTCCAGCCGTCCCATGAAGTCCAAAGAACTCGCCCAGGCCAAATCCAAGGGCGTCAACCCCACTCCCTACGCCATCGCGCTGGATGGCATTGCCATGGTGGTCAATTCCGCCAACCCGGTGAAGAATCTCAGCATTGCCCAGATCAAGTCCATCTACACCGGCAAGATCAAGAACTGGAAGGACTTGGGCGGACCCAGCCTACCCATCGTGGTCATCTCCCGCGACGTAGCTTCCGGCACCTTCGAAGTCTTCAACGAAAAGGCCCTCGGCGGCGCCAAAGTGGACGCCTCAGCGCAATTGCTGGCCTCCAACAACGCCATTGCCGGCTCGGTGGCGGACACGCCCGGCGCCATCGGCTATATCGGCCTGGGTTATGTGACTTCCGAGGTCAAGGTCCTCACCGTCAACGGCGTCACCCCCGGCGACAACACCGTCAAGGACAGCACTTATCCCCTGGCGCGCAAACTCTATATGTACACCAACGGCAAGGCGGCCGGCGACGTCAACAAATTCATCGCCTTCATCCAGTCCGATGCCGGACAGAAGATCGTAAAAGCCCAGGGATTCATCACTCTCAAGTGACAGAACGATTTCCCTCAGACACCTCATCTGCTTGAATGCTAAGGGGCGGGGGCCGCGGCTCCCGCCCGGGGATCAGATATGAACAGTTTCCAGGAAAAGATGTTCAAGGCGGTGACCTACACCGCCTCGCTGTTTGCCATAGTTGTTTTACTGGCCATCATCTTCGGCGTGTTCCGCGAGGGTTTGCCCTTGTTCAAGACCGTCAGTTGGGGTCGTTTCCTCTTCACCAGCGACTGGTATCCCACCCACGCGGAGCCCGCCTTCGGAGCCTGGGCTTTGATCGCCGGATCGCTTTGCGTGACGCTGGGCGCTCTGGTGATCGCCATCCCGCTGGGCCTGGGCAGCGCCATCTTCATCTCCGAGATCGCCGGCAGCCGCCTCAAGGAACTGGCCAAGCCGGTGGTCGAACTTCTGGCCGGGATTCCCTCCGTGGTTTATGGCCTCTTCGGAATGGCTTTTCTGGCGCCGTTGGTGCGACAGTGGTTCAATCTGGATACGGGACTGAACCTGTTCACCGGCTCTGTCATTTTGGGTGTGATGATCGTGCCCATCATCTGCAGCATGAGCGAGGACGCGCTCTCCAGCGTGCCCAAGAGCATCCGCGAGGCCTCTCTGGCCCTGGGCGCCACACGCGTGGAAAGCGTCTTCCGGGCTGTGGTTCCGGCGGCCAAAAGCGGCATTATCGGCAGCATTCTGCTGGGTTTCGGACGTGCCGTGGGGGAGACCATGGTGGTGCTGATGGTGACTGGCGGCGCTGCGCGGCTGCCCAAATCAATCTTTGACTCGGTGCGTCCTCTGACCTCCACCATTGCCGCCGAAATGGGCGAAACGGTCATGGGCGACATCCATTACCAGTCGCTGTTCGCGTTGGCGATCCTGCTGTTCGTGATCACCTTCGTCTCCAACCTGGTCACCGAGGCGATCTTTCTCAGGCGGAGGGGCGGATGAAACGGCGGAGATTGATCGACCTTTTAGGCACGGCTCTGCTGGCATCGATGCTGCTGATTGCCTTTGCGTTTCTGGTGCTGTTCTTAATGCGGATGTTCTCGCAGGGTTTTAGGGTGCTGAGCTGGGAGTTCCTCTTTCAATCTCCCCGCAACGCCATGCGCGAGGGTGGCATCTATCCCGCCATCATGGGAACTTTCCTGCTCACGGCGCTGGCCATCGCCATCGCCCTGCCCCTGGGCGTGCTCACCGCCGTCTGGCTCACCAACTACGGCAAACCGGCCTGGCTGGTGCGCATTTTACGCATTGCCATCAACACCCTGGCCGGGACACCCTCCATCATTTTCGGTCTTTTCGGCATGGCGGTGTTTGTGAACGCGCTGGGCCTGGATGTCTCGCTGCTGGCCGGCGGGCTGACTCTGGCCATTTTGGCGCTGCCGGTGATCGTCAACAACACTGAGGAAGCCCTGCGCAGCGTGCCGCCTGATTTTCGCGACGCCTCCCTAGCCCTGGGCGCCACCCCGCGCCAGACCATCACCCGGGTCCTGCTGCCCACAGCCCTGCCCAACATCCTCACCGGCGCCATCATCAGCATCGGCCGCGTGGCCGGTGAAACCGCCCCCATCATGTTCACCGCCGCCACTTTTTACACGCGGCACCTGCCCCGCAGCCTCTCCGACGAGGTGATGGCCCTGCCCTACCATATTTACGCCCTGATGACCGAGGGCACACATCCCCGCCAGCAGGTGCCAATCGCCTACGGGACGGCGCTGGTGCTCTTGATCCTGGTACTGCTCGTCAGCGGCCTCGCGATCTACATCCGTTATTCCATCAGGAGAAAACGCCAATGGTGAATCCTCAGATCGAGACCCACAAACTCAGCCTCTGGTTTGGCAAGAACCATGTGTTGCACGAGGTTGACCTGCCGGTGCACAGCAACCGGGTGACAGCCATGATCGGACCCTCCGGCTGCGGCAAATCCACCCTGTTGCGCTGTTTCAACCGCATGAACGACCTTATCCCGGACACCCGTATCACCGGCCGCGTTCTACTCGGAGGCCAGGATATCTACGCCCCGCGCACGGATGTCACCAATATCCGCGCGCGCGTCGGCATGGTCTTCCAAAAGCCCAATCCTTTCCCCAAATCCATTTTCAACAATGTGGCCTACGGCCTGCAGATCCAGGGCAAATACAAAAAGGGGGAGATCCAGGAGCGTGTGGAGGAAAGCCTCAAGGCCGCCTGGCTCTGGGACGAGGTCAAAGAGCGGCTCAACTGCTCCGCCATGTGCCTCTCCGGCGGGCAGCAACAACGGCTCTGCATCGCCCGCGCCCTCGCCAACCGGCCTCAGGTGCTGCTGCTGGACGAGCCCACATCCGCCCTCGATCCCCAATCCACCGCCAAGATCGAGGAACTCTGCCTCGAACTCAAAAATAGCGTGACAATCCTCATCGTCACCCACAATGTCGCCCAAGCCGGCCGTATCTCGGATTTTGCCGCCTTCATGTACCTGGGCGAGCTGGTGGAGTTCGGTCCCACCGCCACGCTGTTCACCGTTCCCCGGGACAAGCGAACAGAGGCCTATCTGACCGGCGTTTTCGGCTGAACAAGGAGTATTGATGTTACAGACCAAGATATTGGAACTGAAGCAGTTGCTGATGGCATCGGCCTCGCTGGTGGAAAAGATGGTCACCCTGGCCATCGATGGCCTCTATCAGGGGACAAATCACCTGCTACGTGATGTCCTCTCTTTCGAAGACCGTGTCAATCAGATCGAAATGGAACTGGACAACAAATGTACCGCCGCCATCGCCCTCTATCAGCCCGAGGCCAAGGATCTGCGGCTTATTCTCATGATCTACCGGATCAACAGCGACCTCGAGCGTCTGGGCGATCAGGCCGTGAACATCGCCGAAAGCGTGGAACACCTCGCCGGCGATCCCGTGGTCGCCGCGCTGCCGGAATTGGTGCAGATGAAGGATGCCGCCCTGGCCATGCTGAAAGACAGCCTGGACGCCTTTGCCACCGAGAATGTGGAGCAGTCACGCGCGGTGTGCAATGCCGACAGCCGCGTGGACGAACTCAACAAAGCCATCTACCACCACCTGGTGGAGCTGCTCAAGTCCAATTCCGCCCTCACGGAGCGCTATCTGCACCTCCTGCGGGTCGCCAAAAACCTGGAGCGCATCGGCGACCTTTCCACCAACATCGCCGAAAACACCGTCTACCTTGCCGTGGGCAAGGTCATCAAGCACCACTGCGAGGACGATTGAGGCCCTGAACAGGGATTCGAATCAGTCCCGGAGCCGGACGATATCGGCAGTGACGCTGACCCGGTGCACGGAGGGCGTGATGGGCAGCAAAGCCAGCAGGGTAAAGGACAACAGGCGGTTCAGGTTGTTGTTGCCGACATTCACCTGCAGGTTGACGGCGGCTTCGCCCCCCGCGGCGCTGATCGCGGCGTTGAGGTCTGCAGAGATGTCACGTTCCAGCCTTGACAGCGGAATGAAGGACCAGAACACGCTCCAGCGTTCGTAGTCCCGCTTGAACGTTCCCACGCTGTAGTAATCGGCTTCCGAGAGCAGTTTGCCCCCGGGGGAATGCAGGGCCGGGCTGAGGCTGACCGGATAGCGGGTGTTGTCCGCGCTGAGCAGCAGCCTGCCTCCCACGCAGGAAGCCAAAAGCAGCGCCAGCGCGGCCAGAAGCAGGAAACGCGTGCTATTCATCGTCCGCCTCCGTATCGACTGTGGGCAGGGGGATATCAGGCAATTTCTGGATCCAGCCAGTAGCCGCGGCCCTGGCATGGTCGCCGTATCCGTTCAGCAGGATGGTGCCCAGAAAGAACATGCGGCTGTCCGTTTCGATCCGCAGTCCGGTGATGGCTTTGGCGGGATCGTTTCCCAGGGCGGCGTCGAACTTTTCCTGGCGTTCGTCCTTGTTCGTTCTTTGCGCGCTCAAAGGCTGTTCGAAGGGGGGAAAGAGCAAAAACAGGTACATGTTGGATCTGGCAATTTCGGCGGCAAACTCGCCCTGTTTATGCAGACCCAGGGAATCGGCCAGGCCGCTGCGATAGCCGAGGCAGACAGGCTGAATCCGGTCCGGCGCGGAGAAGGTGACCAGCTGGCTGCACGCCGGCAGCAGCAAGAGCAACAAAGGAAACCAGAGCAAATATGAGCTTTTCATACGTGGCTCCTTGCCAGTGAACTGTGTTTTCCAGCCTGTGCCCGTCCCGTCCGGTGTCAAGCGTTTTTTCGTTTCTCATGAATCCGGGGGAAGTGGAAAGGGTCAGTTGAAATTGCAAATTGGCTCACTGAATATTGCAAATGACTTGCTGTGACAATTGAGAGTCCATAAAGCCATTACCGATGGTACAGGTCTTGCCACCGAATGCTCCATTTTGGCTCGATTAGGCATTCATAACAACTGACCAGTGGTACAATTGAAGTAGAATACTCACTGTGAGGTATCAGAACTCCCTCGTAAAAGATATAGTAGCTGAGTCCAGATTTGAATATAAACGCTCGGATTTGCTGTGTTTCAAGAACATCGCTAATGGTGGCGGGTAACACATAGTCCTGTAACGATTTATCCCCCCCTCATTAATTCTTGACAAATATCTGTAGCCTAATACACTTGCTCAAGTAAAGAAATCATCGCATTATCAAAACTCAAAAATGGAGGAACACCATGAAAACACCGCTGCTACTCAGCATCATGTTTATGTTTGGCTCCGGGCTGCTGGCGCTCACTGGCTATGGCACCACAGCTCCGGTAATCAATGACACCGTAGATCCATCCCTGTCCATCCTTGCCCCCAATGGCGGGGAGGCATGGTACATTGGCGATACCAGGGACATCACCTGGAGCGCCACCGATACCAATATCCTGTCCAACAGCGTGAATATCTGGTATAGCCTAGATGTGTCGGATTCCACTTCCATTATCGAGAATACGCTAAACGACGGCATCCATCCCTGGGCCCTGCCTTCCGTGCAAAGTTACAACGCCAGAGTGCGGATCAAGGTTTCGGACAGCTTTGGCAACTTCAGCAAGGTGTCCAGCGCCGGCCCCTTTTCCATCACCTATGTCCCGCCCGCCGAGCCCGAGGGCGTTACGGTGGATATCTCCAACAACGTGGACGCGGTGATTACCTGGCAGGCCGTGACGCAAACCATCCCGCCCTACAACACGCCCATCACCCCGGACGGCTATATCGTGCTCTACAACGAAACGCCCTATGAGGATGATCAGTTTTATTACTTTCTGGCTATGACGACAGGACTGTCCCACATTCATCCCTGGGTGGCCCGGTTCCGCTCTCAGATGTTTTATAAAGTGCTCGCCTTCAAGGATTATCGTGGCACTTTGGCAAACCTATGCGCCGAGCTCAGCCGGGATAAGGATGCGAAACACACCTGGGGTGAGATCGTGCAAGCCTTGGCAACTGAAGGAGGTGCCCAATGAGAAGGAACCATGTACTGGCGCTCGCCGCAGCGCCGAAGTTTACTGGGCGGATCGGCGTCCGCCTGTACATTGCGGCGGCTCTTCTGCTTCTGGCGCTGCCCTTCTGCGCCGAAACCCTCGCCCTGCAAAGCTTCGAATCCAGCGCAGCGGATACCTGGAGCTACACCGCCAATCCCACTCCGGACGCCAAGCGCATCTGGTGGGGTCCTACCACGGAGATCATGGGCGGCGCTTCCGCTTACGATGGCACCGTTTATTGGGCGGGCTGGGACCTGGACAATGTGGAGAGCACCGTTACTTTCAGCACCCTTACCCTGCAAGCCGGATTTTTTTACAATGTGAGTTTCTATTACTTCACCAAGAACCTTGCCACCACCAACGACTATTGCCGCTACAGCGTGAAATACGACAACGGCACGAACTGGGATGGCTGGACTAATGTCGCCATCAACAGCAATGCCTGGACGGTGGTGAGTGTGGATGTGCCAGCCGGCAGCAACTACCTTCGCTTAAGGCTATCCAGCAAGTTCGACGGCACTACCAAGTATGCGCACTGGGACTATATAAAAGTGGAGAAAACCCCCATCCCCAATACCGCACCGGCGGTAAGCAATGTAAGTGCCAACCAGCGCACCGATGGCAGCAAGATCGTGGATATCTACTATGACCTCTTTGATGCCAATAATGACCTTTGCGACATTAGCGTAAAGCTCAGCAGCAACAATGGAAGTAGCTGGGACCTCATCCCCAGCCCGGCTTACCTGAGCGGCGACTTTGGCGATGACCTGCCCTCTGGAACCAGTAAACACATTATCTGGGATGCCGGAGCCCAGGGAGCCAATCTTGATGGTAGCTACCTTTACCGGGTTTATGCCGATGATGGCTATTCGCCACCCCTGCCGGAGAACTTTGTGCTGGTGGGAGGGGGGACTTTCAATAACGGCACCTCGGATGTAACCATTTCCAGCTTCTACATCGACAAGTATGAGCTTACCCAAGCAGGCTATCAAGCGGTGATGGGGGTTAATCCCTCATACTATACTGGTGTAACCAATGGTCCTGTTGAACAAGTATCCTGGTTCAATGCCATCGAATACTGCAACCGGCGGAGCCTGCAGGAAGGGCTTACGCCCTGTTACAGCTACAGCACTTATGGCACCAACCCTGATAGCTGGCCTGGGGGATGGAATACCAGCTACACCAACCACACCAACGTATCCTGCAACTGGGCCGCCAACGGCTACAGATTGCCCACTGAGATGGAATGGCAGTTCGCTGCCCGGGGTGGTAATCAGACGCATAACTACACTTACAGCGGCAGCAATACGATTGGCGATGTTGCCTGGTACAGCTCAAACTCAGGTTCTACCACTCACACCGTGGGCACCAAGGCACCCAACGAACTTGGCACCTTTGACATGAGTGGCAACGTCTGGGAATGGTGTTGGGACATATATGGCAGCTATCCCAGTGGAGCGCAGACTGATCCTCACGGTGCTACCAGCGGGTCTGACCGTGTGCTACGCGGCGGTAGCTGGTACTACAATGCCGGCCACTGCACTGTTTCCAGTCGGGGCTACAGCAATGCGACTCGCACGGACTTCGATATAGGCTTTCGCTGTGTTAGGGTTTCCCCTTGATTTTTGTTTTTTGTCCTTATTGCCTTTTGCAAGCTTAGGGCGAAGGGACAAAGCTGAGAGTTGACGACAACTGGGGGTGCAGGGGGATTTATCCCCCTGCCCGCCGCATTTTTTGGCTAGAAGAACATGTACAAACTTATTTTAGTGCGCTTTGACCGTGATAGCGGCCGTTTTGAAGATAATGAATTCAATAAGTTCTGCGCGGAGCAAAACATCGTGCGGATCGAGAAGGAATTCATCAACACAGGCGGCGAGATCTACTATTCTTTCTTTATTGAATATCACTCCCGTAAGGCTGGTTATGAAAAGCCGGACATGGCTAAACTGAGTGAAAGGGAGCTGGAGCAGTATAATCGGCTGCGGGATTGGCGCAACGAATTGGCAGCCAATGAAGGCATCCCTGCCTACATCATTATGTACAATTCCCAGATCTATGAAATTATCAAGCGACAGCCACAGGCCAAGGCAGATTTCGCAGCCATTAAAGGTATGAAAGGCAAGGCGGATAAATACGGAGAGCAGATAATCAAGCTATTGCAGGAAACAGCACTTGAGCCTGAAGAATGATTATCCCCTGTATGTGAAATGGATGGACACGGTGCCCTGGATAATGGCGAGAACAGAACGTTTTCCCAAAAACCTGCGGTATTCGCTGGCACAGAAGATTGATAACATCTGTCTGGAGATTCTGGAGCTGATCGTGCAGACCATTTACAGCCAGGCAAAACGGGAACCGCTCAGCAAGATCAACCTGAAACTGGATGTGCTGCGTGCCCTGATCCAGATGGCATTCAAGTTGCAGAGGCTCAGCGAAAGCCAGTATGAATACATCAGCCGGATACTGCTGGATTGCGGCAAAATGGTGGGAGGCTGGCTGAAAAGTGCCTAAACGTATCGGACACATCTACGATAGCATCACAAGCTGGTCAAATCTGTATCTTGCCTACAAAAAGGCCTGCAAGCACAAAAAGAGCAAAGCTGAGACTACAGAGTGGATGTATAACTGCGAAAAGTATCTGTTTGAGTTGCAGGCAGAGCTGAAAGAGCATCGATATCATCCCCAGCCTTACAAGTATTTCGTGATCAGAGAACCCAAAGAGCGCATCATCAGCGTGGCTGCTTTCCGAGACAGAGTGGTGCACCATGCTTTGGTGAATATCATCGAGCCGTATTTTGAAGCAGTCTTTATCAATGATTCCTACGCCACCAGAAAGGATAAGGGCTTGCACCTGGCAGTGCAGGCTGCCCAAGTTTATGCCCGTCATTATGGATGGTATCTGAAGCTTGATATCCAGAAGTTCTTTGCCAGTGTCAATCACGAGATATTGCTAACATTGATCAATCGCAAGATCAAAGACCCCGAAGTGATGGCACTCTGCCGGATAATCCTGTGCAACCAGACTATTAGCATGAGAATGGAAGAGGACAAGGGACTGCCAGTGGGTAACTTGACTTCGCAATTCTTCGCCAATATCTATTTGAATAAGTTGGATCACTTTGTAAAACAAACTCTTGGATTTAGAGCTTATGTGCGCTATATGGATGATTTTATCTTGTTTTCAAATGACCCTGTTGATTTAAAGGAGGCTTTAAAGAAAATAGAGCAATTTGTGCGGATGCAGCTTCAGCTTCGCGTCAAGCCTCAATCTGTGCAAATCAACAACGTAACCCATGGCATCCCCTTCTTGGGATACCGTATCTTTCCTCAGCTTTTGCGGATACGACGGGAAAACCTGAAACGCTGCCTCAAGGGAATCGAGAAAACCAATCAGGCGTACATAAAAGGGAAGATTAGCGCAGATGTCTTGTACCAAAGCACACGCAGCCGGATGGGATTCATCGGTTATGCGCGCAGCAATATGTTATTACAATCCATCTGGGGTAGAAATCAGCAAGCGGGTCTAACCGTGTGAAACGCGGCGGTAGCTGGAACAACAATGCCAACAACTGCACTGTTTCCAATCGGAACAACAACAATGCGACTAACACGAACAACAATATAGGCTTTCGCTGTGTTAGCATCTTCGGGTTCAGAGCCTGCTCTGCACGCATGGCAGGTCATTGAAGGGAAAATCCAGATTTCTATCCTGCTCCCGGTAACGGGACAAAGAGCACACGGGCTTCATGGCTTAGTAGCATTGCCGAACAGCCGTGAAGTCGATATTTTGATTGCAGCAGGAGTGTTCTAATCAAAGGTCAAACAATTTAGATTAAAGATGAACGCTGCATGGGAAGGTGCCGATGGCCAGATCTGTGCTGTGCGAGTGATGGAGGGATCACTCTTACACGTGTGAAGTTAGGTCACAAGAGGCTTGCACTGGTACTCGAACCCCTCAATTTAGACTTCAAGACTCTTATATTGTACGAGGATCAGACCAGAGACGTTTTTCTGATCGGCACATTTTCAGCCCAGTTGTGAGTTTACGGATAGGGGCTGTTCCACCGAAAAAAAGGATTTCCGAAAGCAGTCTAAAATCAGCGCAAATTTGCAATAATCGATGATACAAAGACGTCCAAATACGTCCAAAACAGGCTATGTCCAAGTCTGAACATAGTCCGCCATATATCCGCACCTCATGAAGCGTTATCCCCACTTGTCCAAGTGAGACGGGCTTGCAACTTTGGGTGAGAGTTAATAGGAAGGATCCATTTATTGTCCAATTACGATCCAATTATGTAACACACGCGATTTTTTATTGCACGCTCCTTGCCGGAGAGCCTTAATCAAGTCTTAATCAAGTCTTAATCAAGCGTTAATAATTAAGACTTGATTAAGGCATGATTAAGACTTGATTAAGGCCCTGTACCCGGGAGGCCGCAGGTATTTTGTTGCAGGGCAATAAATTGGAGGAAGCGAGAGGGAGTTGGAATCAGTTGTTTTCCCGTCCGGTTGGGCAGAGCAGCTGGTATGCCAGCTCGTGGGCTGCCGAGGCCTGGAAAACCCGCCTGCTGAACAGGGTGCGCCGATTTTGCGGCAAGCGGAGAAGTGGTGTATGGGGTGAGCTTTGGTTAAATGTGTCCGGCCCGCTGTGATAGGTGACGGCCGGAGTTTCAGGCCTGGCTGCGCAGGCGGCGCAAAGCCTTGGCGCGGAGTTGTTTGACCCGCTCCACGCTGAGATCCATCCGGGCGGCGATCTCCTTCAGGGTCAGGCTCTGTTGGCAGGAGAGGGTCAGAGCGCGGCGTTCAGCCGCAGGCATGGAATCCGGGAGCGCCAGATCCTGTTCGCAGCTGGCCGGCGATTCCGGCGCGATGGGCTCTACAGCGCTTTCGTCCTCCAGGGATGAAGCTTGTAGCGATTGGCTGCTTTCGCTTCGCAGGGCTTGCAGGATCTGCTTTTTGATCCACCAGGCGGCGTAGGTGGAAAACTGCGCGCCGCGTCCGGGATCGAAACGCCGGGCTGCCTGGAGCAATCCCAACAGGGCTTCCTGGCGCAGATCCTCGAGGGGCAGGCCGCGCTGGCGGTAACGGCTGGCCAATCCATAAGCCAAATCCAGATGAGCGGATACCAGTTGATCCGGATCTCTGGTTCCGGAGGCCGCGGAGGCTTCAGTCATGATCCCGCCTCCCGGGCAAGCTCAAGGACGGCAGGGTGAAACGGAAAGTGCTGCCCCGGCCGGGTTCGCTCTCCGCCACGATCGCGCCCTGATGCAGCAGGACGATGTGTTTGACGATGGCCAGGCCGAGGCCGGTGCCGCTCAAACTCTTGTTGCGCGAGGGATCCGCCACATAGAAGCGTTCGAAGACGCGGGGCAGATGCTCCGCCGCGATGCCGCGCCCGGTGTCCGAGACCTCAAACACGGTATCCTCGCCGCAGGCCAGGCTGCGGATGCTGATGCCGCCGGACTCAGTGTAGCGCAGGGCGTTTTGGGCCAGATTGAGGAAGACCTGCTCGAGCCGGAAGGGATCGCAGACCAGGCGGGGCCGCGCGGGATCGAGCCCGATCCTGAGCCACAGTCCCCTGGCCTCAAGTTCCGGTTCCAGTATGAGGCGGATGTTGTCCAGAAAAGTATGCAGGTTTATCTCCTGCAATTCCAGCGTGGCGGCGCTCTCCAGGCGGATGAGCTGTTCCAGGTCCCGGATCAGGCGGATCAAACGCTCGGTGTGGCTGTGGATGATGCGCTGGTGGCGCGTGTGGTCGCCGTCCGGGCTGGCCTGCATGGCCTCGGAGAAGCCTTTGATCGCGGTCAGGGGGGTGCGCAGTTCATGGGCGAGGTTGATGATGAAATCCTTCTTCATCTGGTGGGTTTGGCGGATGGCGTCTATGTCGTGCAGGATACAGACGCGGCGGCGGGATTGGTCGTTGCGGCTGACGGAAAGCAAGTAAGCGCGGCCCTGGATCTGAATATCGGTGATCTGCCTGGAGGGCTCGCCGGACAAGGATTCCAGCGCGTTCAGCAGGTCGTGGTCGCGGATGACCTCCCAATACTTTTGGCGGTTATTGGGGTCAAAGACGGGAAAGAGGGCGCGGAACGGCTCGTTGCCCCATTCCAGTTCACCGTCGTAGTTCTGAGACCAGAGGGCGTCGCCGATCGAAGCCAGGACCAGGCGCAGTTCCTCGCGGTGCACCGCCAGATGGCCAAGGGCGCTGGCCAGGCGGTCACGGGCGGCATCCAGCGCCCGGCTCAAATCCTCAAACTCCTCCAGTCCCATGGACGGAACCGGGTTTGCGGGAGCGTGGGGCCCGAGATCGTCAAGATATTGGCCCAGGCGCCGGAAGTCCCTGTGCGCCTTGCCCCAGACCAAGAGGTAAAAGCCCAGGGCGCAGACCAGCAGCGTGAGCAGGACCACCCAGTCCGGCGCCTTGCCCAGCAGCAGCACGGCCACCAACGCCAGCAGCGTGCTCAGAGGGATCAGCAGCAGTTGTCTGAGTCCGGGCTTATCCATCTGTCCTTTGTGAGTTGTCGGGCTCGGAGGAAAACTTGTAGCCGAGGCCGCGGATGTTTTTCACCATATAGGCGTAGGAACCGAGTTTTTCGCGCAGATTGCGGATGTGGACATCCACGGTGCGCTCGATGACGATCTTGTCCGTGCCCCAGAGATGGTCAAGGATCTGGGCGCGGCTGAAAACCCAACCCGGACGACGTGTGAGCAATTGCAGGATCTTGAACTCAGTGAGGGTGAGATCCACTTTTTTGCCTCCTATAGTGGCTTCGAAGGCGTTGAAATCCAGGCGGAAATCGTCCGCGATGTTCAGCACGTTGCGCGAGCTTTCCCAGCCGGCGCGGCGGAGGACGGCGCGCACCCGGGCCAGCAGTTCGCCGGCGTCGAAGGGTTTGGTGACATAGTCGTCGGCGCCGTATTCCAGGCCTTGCACGCGGTCGGCGATGTCGGATCTGGCGGTGAGCATGACGATCGGCAGCCGCTGGGTGGCGGGATCGGATTTGAGGCGGCGGCAGGCTTCCAGGCCGTCAAGATCGGGCAGCATCAGATCCAAAACGATCAGATCCGGCGTCTGGCGGGCCACCTGCCCCAGCATTTCCGTGGCGCGCGTGAAGCCCCGCGTGGTGTAGCCGGCCGTTTCCAGCTGCAGGCTCACCAGTTCGAGGATGTCGGCCTCGTCTTCCGTGATGTAGATCAATTGTCGCTTGTTGTCCATGGGCGTGGTTCTGGTTCCATCCTGACCGGGCGGGCGATTATGGCAAGAAAAAACGCGTGCAGGCCGGTTAAACTTTCTTAACAATCCACTGCGCCTTTTGTGGCCTCAGTTTGCCGGGATGGAAACAGGCGTCGAAACGGAACATTTCTTGCATCCTGATAGTAAATAAACAAACAAAGGGAGAACCGCCATGCGTGCCGTAAGCGTTTTGCTGTTTCTGATCTTGGCCTGTGGCGCCGCCTGGGGTCAATACCAGTTCTGGACGAACTACTGCAATACCTCATATCTGCAGGATCTGGCCTTCACCGCCACCGATATCTGGTGCCTGGGCAATTCGCCGCTGCGCGTCGACCGCGCATCCGGACAGATCACGCAACTTACCCATGCCGATTCCCCGCTGCCACAAAACCGCTTCACAGCCGTGGCGACAGATCCCGCCGGCAATGTCTGGATGTTGCCCGATCACGGCGGCCTGCTCAGATACGATGGCACGAACTGGACGCTCTATGAGCCGGATTTCTACTACTTTGAGTTCACCGGGCTCGCCGTGGCCGGGATCAACGACATCTGGTTGTCCTCATATTATGGTTTGGTGCACTTTAACGGCAGCGCTTTCACCGATGTCCTGGGCTCTAGCTACTTTGATTTCTCCAGTGTCCAGGGGCTTACGCTGGACCGTCTGGGCCGGGTGTGGTTTGTGGCCGAATACTATTGGGAGCCGGTGTTGTTTCTCGGCATCTTTTGCTGGGATGGCACGAGCCTGACCGAATATGACGGCGCGCCGCTCAATTCTCCGGGTGAAGCGAAGCTGGCTTTTGACGTGAACAACGAGCTCTGGGTGGGAACCCTAGACTTCGGCCTGGCGCATTGGACTGGCAACGAATGGATCATGCATAACACCCAGAATTCAGGCCTGCTGAACAATGAGGTTAGGGACCTGGCCTTTGACGCCACGGGCACGCTCTGGGCCGCAACTTATTCGGGAACAAGCGCTTTCGACGGCGTCACCTGGACCAATTTCACCGCGCAAAACTCCGCCTGGGGAGACCGCTATCCCTATAGGCTGAAAATCGCGGACGACCAAAGTGTCTGGCTCGCCACCGACGACGGTTTGGTGAAGATCGCCGGCGGCGTCCTCAGCACGGTGGACACCTCTCTGGGCGGATATCCTTCTGCCTTCTCCTCGATTTTAAGCCAGGCTTTGGCTCCGGATGGATATTGGCGCTTTCTGGTCTCGGGCGGCATCTATATATTGAATGGGGGCATTTGGACACGGAGCGAACTGCCTGTGGCGGATTTCGGCGCCAGAAGCCTCCTCTACGACGCCTCCGGAAAACTCTGGGTGAACGGATATTTGGGCTTGCTCTGCTTTGATGGCACGGCCTGGACGCATTACACCGCCCAGAATTCCGGCCTGCCCAACGATAACTGCAAAGCCATGGCGCTGGATAATGAACAGAGGCTGTGGATCGGCACCCTGAACGGCCTGGCTTGCTTCGACGGCGCCACCTGGCAGGTCTATACGAGCGCCAATGCCCCCTTCCCAACCAACGAGTTTTCTCTGGTGCGCTGCGATTTGCAGGGCCGCATCTGGTGCACCAGCGTCTGGCTCTTCGATTCCTGGGGCGGCGCGGCGATCTGGGACGGGCAGAATTGGAGCTGGCAGCCCATCCCGGAATTCGGCGGCGATTCCTGGTACATCTCGGATATCGATTTCCTCGGCAACGCAGTCTATTTCAGCACCGGCGGGGGATTGGCCAAGCTGGAAGACAGTCAATGGACCTATTACACGCCAGCGAATTCCGGCAGTTCCCACGCCTGGATCGTGGGCGCGGACACGGACAGTTTCGGCAATCTCTGGCTGGCCGGGAGTTCATCCGGCATCTCGCGCTTTGATGGCAGCGCCTGGCGCAACTACCGGGTCGCCAATTCCGGCCTCGCCCTGGACAACTGCGCCTACATCGTGATCGACGATAACGACCAGATCTGGGTACAAAGCGGAATCTGGTCCTATCTGAGCGTGTTCGACTACGCGCAGGCCGTTCCCAACGACGATCCGGCCGTTCCCGCGGTCTCCGGATTGCGCGCCTGGCCCAATCCCTTCCGGGAGCAGCTAACTCTGGAACTGGATTTCGGGCGTGCCTGTGAAACAGAATTGGCGGTGTATAACCTGCGCGGGCAACTGGTGCGGACCCTCGCCGTTGTGGGTCAAACCGGCAAGAAGCGCGTGGTTTGGGACGGACGGGATTCGCGCGGACTCAGCTGCTCCGCCGGCATCTACCTGATCCGGGCGCGGAACAGTGTAACCACGCAAACCATGAAGATGCTGCGCCTGCCCTGAAACTCATCAGCCCCTGTGATTCGGATACAGCGGCGCGATGGCTCGCTCGAAGAGGCCTTGCACGCGTGAGATGGTGAGCCCGTAATTGGTGATCGGCACGCCTCTCCGCTGCGCTTCCACGATGCGGCGGCTCATTTCCATCTGGTTGAGCATGCAGGCCCCGCAGTGAATGACCAGCGCGTAATCCTCCAGATTGGCCGGAAAATCGTGTCCGGAATAGACCTCGAATTCCAGTCGTTTGCCGGTGTGCGAGCTGATCCAGCGCGGTAGTTTGACCCTTCCGATATCGTCCTTCTGCACGTGATGCGAGCAGGCTTCGGCGATCAGGACCTTGTCCCCGTCGCGCAGCTTGTCGATTTGCCGGATGCCCTGCACCAGCGCGTCCAGATCGCCCTTGTAGCGCGCGAAGAGGATGGAAAAGGTGGTGAGCGGCACGTGTGCGGGCAAATCGCGCGCCACCTCCAGAATGGCCTGGGAATCCGTGATCACCAGCTCCGGATCGCGCTTAAGGCTTTGCAGAGCCGCCATGAGTTCAAACTCCCGCACCACCAGCGCCACCGCGGCCTTGTCCAGCAATTCGCGCAACACCTGTACCTGCGGCAGGATGAGGCGTCCCTTGGGCGCGGCGGAATCGATCGGCGTGACCAGGATCACGCGGTCGCCGGCCTGCACCGTGTCGCCCAGGATGCTGCGGTCCTCTTTCATATGCTCCGGCGCCAGTTTGATCAAGAGTTCCTTGGCTGGGACGATGTTCTCCTTGTTCAGGGCGGAAAGGGCGATCCAGGGGACGGCATGCTCCTCGCACCAGGCGATATTGGCCGCATCCGGCTGTCCCAGATCCTGCTTGTTGAAGACCACGCAGAAGGGGATCTTCATCTCCTGCAGGCGCTTCAGAGTGGTCAGTTCGCTGGGGCTGAAAGGCTGGCCGTCATTGACGAAGAGCGCCATGTCCGTGCGGTAGAGGACGCGCTGCGTGGCTTCGATGCGCTTGGCGCCGAGCTCGCCCACATCGTCCAGTCCGGCGGTGTCGTAGAAGGTGACCGGACCCAGGGGCAGCAGTTCGTAGCGCTTGTCCACGGGGTCGGTGGTGGTGCCAGGAGTGTCCGAAACGATGGCGATCTCCTGGCCGGTGAGGGCGTTGATCAGGCTGGATTTGCCGGAATTGCGGTTGCCCAGCAGGGTAATGATGAGGCGTTCGCCGCGCGGGGTGCTGCTCATTGGGATTCTCCGCGGTGGCGGCGGGCCATAATCAGATTGCGCATGTATGTGTGTGGCATCGTTCTTCCTTTGTGCGGGCGGGCTAACCGCCATTGTCTGTATTGGATATACTATTCCTGAGCGCTGGTTTTGTCAAGCCGCGTCACAGGATTGGCCCCGAAAGCTGACAGGTTGTCTTCCAGTCTACTACCCGTCGAGTTCCCCCCGGCTCGGCGGGAAGTCGGGGGGAAGCTGACTGGTTGTAAGTTAGCTGGGCTTCGGGAGGAAGGCGGAACCGGGAATCAGGGCATATCCGCAGCTAGAGGCGGACGAAATTTGGGCTTGACAAGCTGCTGAACCCGGCGGGAGAGTTTCTTCACAGGAAAGAGAGAAGGAGCCCAAGATGGACGATAGCAAGGGAATCCGCACGCTGGTGCTGAACAACCCCGATCCGGAGGAATTGCGCGAACAGGTCCGGCACTACTTTCACCAGACCTTCAGCATCGACGAAAGACTCTATCAAACCCTGACCGACGATGCGGCTTTCTATCTGCGCGCCGATCCGCTGCGGCATCCGCTGGTCTTTTATCTGGGGCACACGGCGGTCTTCTACGTCAATAAGTTGATCATCGGCAAGGTGCTCGGCGAGCGCGTCAATGCGGCCTTTGAATCCATGTTCGCCATCGGCGTGGACGAAATGAGCTGGGACGATCTCAATGCAGCGAATTACGATTGGCCAAGCATCCCGGAAGTCCGCGCCTACCGGGATCAGGTGCGTCAAAAAGTGGACGCGCTGATCTCCAGCCTGCCTTTAGACGACAAGGGCATCGGCTGGAACAGCCCCTGGTGGGGCATCATCATGGGCATCGAGCACGAACGGATACATCTGGAAACCTCCTCTGTCCTGATCCGCCAATTGCCGCTGGATCGCGTGCGGCAACTGGATTTCTGGGCGGCCTGCCCGGAATCGGGACCGGCTCCCGAGAATGAACTGCTGCCCGTGTCAGGAGGCAGGGTCGTTCTCGGCCGGGACGACTCCGATCCGCTCTACGGCTGGGACAACGAATACGGTCGCGCGGAATTTGAAGTCGCGCCCTTTGAGGCTTCCAGGTATCTGGCCAGCAACGCCGAGTTTCTCAAATTCATAGAGGACGGCGGCTATGGCAGACAGGAATTCTGGACTGAGGAAGGCTGGAGCTGGAAGACATTTCAGCGGGCGGAAATGCCGCGCTTTTGGCGTAAAACGCCGGAGGGCGGCTATAAACTGCGCCTGATGGCCTGCGAAATTGACCTGCCCTGGAACTGGCCTGTGGAGTGCAACTATCTGGAGGCCAAGGCATTCTGCAACTGGCTCGCAGCCCGGACCGGCCGGCCCATCCGCCTGCCCAGCGAAGAGGAATGGATGCTGCTGCGCGATTCCCGGCTCCAGACCGACCAGCCTTATTGGGACAAGGCCCCGGGTAATATCAACCTCGAGCATTGGTGCTCTTCCTGCCCCGTGGACCGCTTTGCCTTTGACGGCTTTTACGACCTTGTCGGCAACGTCTGGCAGTGGACGGAAACGCCGATCTACGCCTTTCCCGGCTTCAAGATCCATCCCATTTACGACGATTTTTCCGTGCCTACCTTCGACGGCCGGCACAACCTGATCAAAGGCGGTTCCTGGATCTCCACCGGCAACGAGGCAGTCCGCAACTCGCGTTATGCCTTCCGCCGCCATTTCTACCAGCATGCCGGATTCCGCTATGTGGCATCAGAAGCGCCGCTCATCACCCATGACGAGCCCTATGAAACCGATCCCGCGATCATGGTCTGGTGTGATGCCAATTGGGGCGAAAACCCCTTGGCCGGAGAGAATTTTGCGCTGCAATTAGTGCACAGGCTGGAGCCCTGGCTGCAGGATCTGGAGAGCAAACGCGTCCTGCACCTGGGCTGCAAGACCGGGCGCACCAGCTTTGAGCTGGCACGGCATGGCGCATCCGTGACCGGGCTGGACTTCACCGCGCGCCTCATCCGCCAGGCCTCGGCGATGCAGGAAAAGGGCTACATCCGTTACACTCGGATCGAGGAAGGCGAGATCCTCAGCTACATTGAAGCCCGGCTGCAGGATTTCGGGCTGAAGGAGACAGCCGATCGGGTGGAATTCTGGCAGGCGGACGTGTCCAACCTCGTGCCAAAATTCACCGGCTACGACTTCATCCTGGCAGAAAACGCCATCAGCGGCGCGATCCAGCCCCGGCGCTTCCTGGAGGATCTGCACAAGCGCCTTAATGCGCATGGCATCCTGGCTGTGGCAGAGGCTTGGGACTACGATCCGGAGCTCACCTTGCCTGAGAACCGGCTGGGCGGTTTCCGCAAGGACGGAGAGCCTTTCACATCCTATGAGGGGATGAGGGAGATTCTGGATGCGAATTTCGAACTGGTGGCCGAACCGGGTGAGTTCTGGCAGACTCTTCGAGTTTTCGGGGACAAACACGTGCTGCGGCATGTGAACTTGAGCGTCTGGCGCAAAAGGGATTAGATGCGAAGTTTGTTCTGGCTGATATTGATTTGCCTTCCGCTGCGGGCGGAGATCGTGCAGATCGGTGACGGCAGTTTGGTCAACCAGGGCTTGCCCATTGAGGCGGCACGCGTATACAGTTACTCGCAGCAGATCTACTTGCCTGGCGAGATCAACTGCCTCGGCAATGTACAGAGCTTGGCCTTCCAATACAGCGTCAGCGGCACAAACTTCTTTCAAAGCAACAACACGCTGAAGATCTGGTTGGGACACACGCAGCTCGAGCAACTGGATTCTTTCGTGAGTCTGGACAGCCTGACGCTGGTCTACGACGGAGTGCTTGAACTGACGGACTTCTCCGGCGGCCTGCCGGGACAGGGTTGGCTGACGGTCACGCTGGACGCGCCCTTTTTCTACAACTCGGAGGACCGGCTGCTGATCGCGGTGGATGAGAATACGCCGGGCTCCAGCTCCACCTCGGACGAATTTCTCTGCAGCGCTTCGCCCCTGACGCGCGGGATCGTATTCAACAGCCTGACTGTGGATCCGGATCCCACAGCTCCGCCAAATTCGGGCTTTTATCTGCGGCAGGCCTTTCCCAATCTGCGCCTGGATCTGGATGTCGTCAGTTACGTCCCCTTCCTGCCCGTTCCTCCCAATAACGCCGCCGGTGTTGCTCAGGATATTACACTGCAATGGCAGAGCGATGCTGCCAGTTTTGATCTTTGGTTGGGCGAATCGGCCTCTGCGCTGCAACTGATGCAAGCTGGATTTCCTGAGACGCAGTGGCCGCCACCGCAGCCCTTCACCATGCTGCACACCTACTTCTGGCAGGTGATAGGCCATGAAGCAGGACAGGATTATCCGGGGCCGGTCTGGAGTTTCACGGTCATCGGCGAAGGCATCGGCCCGCCGCAAAACCTGAGCGCCTACTACATCAGCGACCATGTCCAGCTATCCTGGCAGCCGCCTCTGGACGGTACCCCGCTGTACTATCGGATATATCGCAACAATGTTTTTTTGGCTACCGCCAGCGACCTCCAGTATCAGGACTACGAAGTGGCGGCAGGCCAGACGCACTACTATTGGGTGCGGGCTGAGAATTCCCTGGGAGAGATTTCCAATCCTTCCAACACGGCCACTGTGCACATTCCGGAGCTGGTGCCCGATCTCATACTGGATCAAGGTTTCGAGGATTGCCAGCCTTTCTCGGACGATGTATCCGGCTGGCAGAATCTGGATCTGGACGCTTCTCTCACCTGGGCTTGGGACAACGCGGATTTTCCCGGGGAGGGGAGTCCGCAGGGCTGGCTGAGTTTCTTTCCGGGGCAGACCGTTCCGCCGTTGCAGGGCCTTGCCGCTCACAACGGCGCGGCTATGCTGGCCTCGCTCAGCGCCACCCTGCCACCCAACGACGATTGGCTCGTGTCGCCACGGTTAAACCTGGGCAATGATCCCGCTCTGAGTTTCTGGGCGCGCTCCCACACCGCCAACTACGGTCTGGAGCGGCTGCGCGTGCTGATCTCTGCCACGGACTCAGATCCTGCCTCCTTTACCGCTCTCAACAACGGCAACTGGATCTCGGTTCCGGACGCCTGGACCCAGTACCAATATGAGCTCTCCGCCTGGCAGGGGCAGAATGTCTATCTGGCTTGGAATTGCGTGTCCTGGGATGCCCTGGCGCTATATCTGGACGACATTCTGATTACGGGTGAAGGCGGCTATGTGGGCCTGGCAGAGGATCTGACTCCTGCCATGTGTTTCAGTGTGCGCCCCAACCCCAGTGCGGGAAACTGGAACCTGCATAATCCAGGCAAGGCCCATTTCGACCTCTCCCTCTACGATCTGCGCGGCCGGCTCTTGCTGGAGAGAAGGGGCATATTGAGTTTTGACAGCGCGGAGCGGGGACTTGAACTTCCCAGCGGGATCTACTTGCTGCGGGTGAATAGTGGCGGTACAAGTCAAATCCTGCGCCTGGCGGTGATCAAGTGAGCCGGAGCTCCGGCTTGACCGGGCTCGACGGCTTCATCGATAGTCTGCTGCGGGATAAGCACATCGCCAACAACATCGTCGCCAGCCAGGAACTGGAGCCGGTGGAGGCAAGCTGGGCTGAGTTTCCGCCCCAAGCCCGGCCGGAACTGCTGGATCTGTTGCGCCAGCGGGGAATTGAACGGCTCTACGTGCATCAGCGCGAAGCCATCGATGCCGCTTTGAACGGTGAGAATATCGTGCTCAGCACCGGCGTGGCCAGCGGCAAAAGCCTCTGCTACCAATTTCCCATCCTCCAGGATCTGCTGATCAGCCCCCAGAGCCGTTCTTTGCTGCTTTTCCCTGCCAAAGCCCTGGCCCAGGACCAACATCAGAAGATGCTGGATCTGCTGCAGAGCCTGCGGATCCCGGGTTCCAAAACTTCCCGTCCCAGCTGCGGCATCTACGACGGCGACACTGCCTCCGAAGCCCGGCGCGGCATCCGCAATCAGGCGAATCTGATCTTTTCCAATCCGGATATGCTGCATGTGGGGATTTTGCCCAATCACACGCTGTGGAGCGGATTTTTCGCCCGGCTCAAATGGGTGGTGATCGATGAGGTGCACATCTACCGCGGCGTCTTCGGCTCGCAATTTACCAACGTCCTGCGCCGCCTTCGCCGCGTTTGCAGGTTCTATGGCAGCGAGCCGCGTTTCATCTGCACTTCCGCCACTTTGGCCAACGCCCGGGAACTGGCCCAGGAACTGCTGGAATGCCCGGTCACCCTGATCGACAAGGATTCTTCACCTCATGGCCGGCGGCACTTTTTGATCCTCAATCCCCCGGTTGTGGACGCCGCTTTGGGCATCCGGCGCAGCGCCCTGATCGAGTCCACAGCTCTGGCCAAACGTTGGCTGCACACCTCCGGACAAGCCATACTTTTCTGCGGACCGCGGCGCAGCGTGGAGATCCTCTACCTTTACCTGCTCAGCCATCCTTTCTACCGCGATCGCGTGCGCAGCTACCGCAGCGGTTATCTGGCCGACCACCGCCGCGCCATCGAGCGTGAGCTGCGCGGAGGCGAGATCGGGATGGTGGTTTCCACCAACGCCTTGGAACTGGGGATCGACATCGGCGGCCTGGACGCCGTTTTCCTCAATGGCTATCCCGGCACCATTTCCGCCACCCGGCAGCAGGCCGGGCGTGCCGGACGCAAAAACAACACCGCCCTGGCCATCCTGGTCGCCAGCGCCAATCCCCTGGACCAATACATCTGCCAGCATCCGGCTTATCTCTTCGATAACAATCCCGAACATGCCCTGATTTCGCCGGACCACCACGAGATCCTGCAGTCGCAACTGCTTTGCGCGGTGCACGACCTCGCGCTGCTCGAGGACGAGAGTTTCGGCAACCTGGGCAGCGAACATATCTTTCCCTATCTGCAGCTATTGGTCCAGCAAGGCCTGATCCGCAAAGCCGGCAACAAATACACCGGCGTCCTGAACGCCTATCCGGCGGCCGAAGTCTCGCTGCGCAACATCAGCAGCCAGGTGCAGATCCTGGCCGGAGGCGAGCAGATCGGCTGGGTCGATGCCGCCAGCGCCCAGTGGATGATCCATCCCAACGCCATTTTCCTGGACAAAGGCGACACCTGGATCGTGCGCAGTCTCGACCTCAAGGAAGGCAAGGCCGAGATCGACCCCATCAGCGTCAACTACTTCACCCAGACCACGCGCGACACCGAGATCGAATCCACCGGCCTGATGAACCGCCAATCCAGCCGGGGCGCGGACAGATACCTCGGCCGCGTAACTGTCACCACTACTATTACAGGTTTTAAGAAACTCAAGTTTTTTACCCAGGAAGTGCTGGGCCGCGAGCCTCTGGATCTGCCTCCCACGCGGTTGGACACCGTGGCCTGGTGGATCGGCCTGGCGCCGCAGACCGTGGCCAGGGTCAAAGCCCAGGGACTTTGGACCAATCAGTCCAACAACTACGGGCCGGACTGGCCCCGCGTTGCCAAAGCCATCCGCGAACGCGACAAATTCCTCTGCCAGCATTGCGGATTGCCCGAAAGCGACAGCCAGCACCACGTGCATCACATCGTCCCCTTCCGCCGCTTTGCGCATGCGGAGGAGGCTAACCTACCAGACAACCTGGTCACGCTGTGCTCCCGCTGCCATCGCCTGGCGGAGCAAAATGTGCAGATGCAGAGCGGTCTGGCGGCTTTGGGCTATCTTCTGGTCAATCTCTCGCCCTTTTTTGTGATGTGCGACCGCAAGGACCTCGATGTCTTCACCGAGGACAATTCTCCGCTGGCCGGAGGCGACCCCGTCGTCCTGATCTATGACAATATTTCCGGCGGCATCGGGCTCTCCCGCAAACTCTTCGACCTGCACGACAAGGTCCTGGCCGCCGCTTTCGACCTGGTGAGCAAATGCCCCTGCGCCATGGGCTGCCCTTCCTGCGTGGGGCCCGTGGCGGAAAACGGCGTTGGCGCCAAAGACCAGGCCATCGCCATCCTGCGCGAGCTGGTGCCGGTTTGAGACACCAAAGTTATGATCAACAAGGAAGTATGAGATGGATGAACTCAGCGTCTGCGGGGTAAATTGCCCCTCCGACTGCCGGGCTTACGGCAACGAATGCGAAGGCTGCGTCAAACTTGGCGGCAAAATCCCCTGGGCCGTATTCTATGACCGCGAACGCTGCCCGATCTATGACTGCGTGCGCGGGCGGGGGCTGAATTCCTGCGGCAACTGTGGTCTGGCACCATGTGACACCTGGCGTGCCACCCGCGATCCAGACGCCTCGGACGAACAATTCGCCGCAGATCTCGCCAATCGGTTGAAGAACCTCTCAAAACTCTGAGTGCGGACGACTCAAAAGGTCCAGTAGAGCCTCGAATAGCAAACATAACGCGGGATAGTAGTCCAGCCGGAATATCAGAGCCCAATCCGGGCATCCAAAGCTTGTGGTGCGCCAGCCACTCATATCGGTGGCCCTGCTAATGATATTTGCGATTGAAGCAGAAACAAGCATAACCATTGTACCTGATGTACCTTCCAATGTACCTGATCATGTACCTGATCACCAATCTACCCCAGATCTCATTTCTTAGCGTCCTTGGCGCAGAGCCTTAATCAGGTTTTAATCAAGCCTTAATCAAGTCTTAATAATTAACGCTTAATTAATGCTTGATTAAGACTTGATTAACGCCCTGAGATGGGGTGACTGAGCGCTGAATATGGGTAGAATACCCTCCGGGGCCGCCTCTGGGGCCTCCCGTATATAGGTTTTTGGGGATTGTCAGGATCCCCTGAGGTCGACGGCGGGTTGGAAACCTTCAGTGAAAACCTCAACGTGTGACGGTGCTCAGTTCAGAGCGGAGACGCGATAGAACCTAACAGCGTTTGCGGGCTGTATGGTGCATCCGACTTGGCCATCGCCTGCCTGAGGATCAAGCACGACGGGTTGTTGAATCGTGAAGGGACCTTCCGGTGCGGGTGAGGAATACACGCGGTAATAGACCGCACCGGGCACCTCGCTCCAAGTCAGAAGCAGCAATGCACCAAATGGTGCGAAGGAATAGATTTCCGAAGTCGTGAGCGCAGTACCTTCGCCAAAGACGACCTGCCGGCCCCATACCCCATCGAGGAAGGGCCGCCATGTTCCAGTTTGGGTTGGATCCACTGCCAGATTCGTTACATAGCTGGAACTGGCAAGGGCGCCATTGAAGTACCATTGTGCGGGACCGATTTCGGAGACCAGCAGGAAGCCCTGATCGGTGATGATGCTGCCGGCATTGCGGATGTACTGGTCTTCGGTTCCGTTTACAAACACCTGCCTCAGGTAAAAGCTGCCATAGTTGAACAGGTCCCCTTCCAGTTGGAGGTAGAGCACGCCGCCGTAGAGGCTGTTAGTGAGGCTTTGATAATTGGCCAGGCGTTGGGTGACGATCAATGTGCTGGTCCAGTAGTCCTGGTTGCGCATAATGCCCTGGTTGGTCAACTGGCCGATGCTAACGGTTCCAGCAATGAAAACTGTCCCGGCGGTAATGATGCGTTCGGAAGTGGAATCCTGCAGGAAAGCGGCCGCGCCATTCAGGACGCTGGTGTTTCCGCCCACCAGATGGACTCCGATCAGACGGCAGTTTTGCAGATCCAGGCTGAAATCGGCGCGTCCGTCGTGCAAAATCAGCATATTGCCGTAAAACTCGAAGCGTGCTCCGGACAGACGGAGGTTGCTAAGCAGACGGACCGGATTGCCGGCGTCGGGAGCGAAAAAGTTTGGCGTACAAATAACAGGCGCGGAAGCGCTTTGCCAGATTTGATGCTGGCTGCCGCCCACGAAGTCGATGCGATAGTTGCTTAGCAATCCATAATCGTAAAAATCCCCACCCAGAGCCAGATACAGGAGGCCTCCCGCTCCGTGGTTGTTCAGTTCGCCATGATGCTTCAAATCTAGGGTGACGCTGAGGATCGCTTCCTGGTAAGCGACATTGCGCAGGATGGCATTGTTGGTCAAAATATCCGCCGTAACGGTACTTTTCAGTTCGAAATTGCCGTTGAATGTAATGCGGTCGGCGCTAACGTTCTCCAGATAAAGCGCGCACAGATTCAGCGCGCAGGTTGGTCCGCCAGCAAAGACAGTATTTCTGATGTATCCGCCGGTTTGAGTTATCTCATAACATTCATTCGTGAGCGCGTCTGCGAGGATGATCAGATTACCACTCATATCAATGCACGTGCCGTTAAAACTCAGGTCGGAGAGTAACTGTGCCGGCTCTGTGGAACTGGAGGTCAGGTTGTTGCATACGATCACTGGTGCGGACGGACTCTGCCAGAGGTTGTGGATTTGGGTTCCCGCCAGGCTGGTCGAATAATTGGAAAGCGTGCCGTAGTTGTAGAGATCGCCATAGAGGTTGAGATACAAATAGCCGCCGGAAGGATGGTTCATGATCGAGCCATGGTTGTCCAGGCGCTGGAGGACGTTGAGGGTGGAGGCCCCGTAAATTGGGCAATAAAGAGTGGCTTGGTTGATCAGGTGACCTATGCTGACGCTGTTGGTAATGATCGGGGTGCCGGACAGCACTATCTCATCCGCGCTCACACCGTCCAGGCGGAAACCGTCAAATGATGCTATAGAAGCGCCATCGCCGCCCACAATCACGGCGTTGACCACGCCGCCATTACCGTATCCGGTGAGACTGTATGTGGAATCCCCGTTCAGGACTAGAGAGGCGCCGTTCATGAGTATATTTGAGTTATATAGGGTCAGGTTTGAGGTTAGGACCACGGGGCTGATGCCATTGTTGTCCGACAAGTTGCACAAGTTGATGGTGCCTGAGCTGAAGAAATTCTGGGATGTGGCTCCAGTGAAATAGAGCCACGAGGCAGAATATGAACTGAAGTTGCTGACGTTCCCGCCCACATACAGTCGTAATTGACCTGGATTGTAGCCCCAGAGATAGTTGCTCACCGATCCATAGTTCGTGAAACTGGTGATGACATTCAAATGGGTGTCTTGGCCTGGAGCATTCATCAGTGCGGCATTGGCACCGATGTAAAGGCTGTGGCAACCCACGGGATCAGGAGCGAAAACAGTGCCCAGAATGGAAACGTCATCCTCCAGGTTGGGCACCACGCCGCCAACCCATGTGTTGGCATCGTTCCAGTTGCCGCCAGCAGCCGTGGAGACGATCATCATTGCCGGTGCCGGGACCAGCAAGGCAAGAAGGATTAAAGTCATTAGAACGGTATTCATAAATATCTCCCTAGTTTTTTTCTAAAAAATGAAGGCACTTCTGTTTGTCAAGGGAAAAATGAGTTTTGTTCAAGATCTGACTGGGTGTCTATCCTGGCCTAAGATAAAAGACATAGACTTGCCAATAATACCCTAACTTCCCCTTCAGCCAAGAAACAAACACAGGCTTCGCTTTCCGTAATACAAAAACCGGAGATGCGAAGCCTGGTAACTCTGTTCTGCTTGACCGTTACGGCGCAGGCGCTTTGGGCAGTTCTATACTGAGGCTGAAAGTGCCGGGAGTGATAAGTCGCTGATATTTGCCAAAGCGGGCAGCGCTGTTGAAAAGTGCTTCGGCGTTGACGGGATCGGCCTTTTTATAGAGTTCTCTGGCGGCATCGAAGCTGCCGGGATCCACGCTTCCGATACCGGGAGCCTGGAGTTTGTTCATCCAGTCATTGCCGGTCAGCGGCGCTTTGCCTTGGGCGAGTTGAACGGCCAAGGCGATCAGGGCCTCGATCTGGTCGCGGGGCATATTGTATTTATCCCTCGCCTGCAACTCGTTATAGGCAATGTAGATGGCCTGTCCGGGCAGGATGTAGACCAGTTGGTTGTCCTTGGGATTGGTGATGAACTTGAGGCGCAGTTTGCTGCCGAGTTTGGTAACCAATTCCTGATAGCTGGCAATCGGCTCGCGGGCGCCGAGCAGTTCGTCGACCGAACTTTCGATCTGGGCCGAGGGCTGAGCCTGCTGTCCCTGAGTTTTGGCGGTTTTGTCCTTGGATTTTTTGACCTTGGGTTTCTTGGGCGCTTTGACTTTTTTGGCCTTGATCTGTTTGGGCTCTTTGGCCACTGTCTCAGTTTTGGCCACTTCCTCCGTCTGGGTGGGAGCGCCCTGGACACGCGGCGCGCGACGCAGCGAAGTCGCATACAGGATCACGGCTGCGCCGAAGACCACCACCGCGGCCACGATGCCCAGCGGGGGAAGTTTCTTCTTGCGTTTCCGGGATACCGGGGCATCCGCGGAACTGAGTTTGAAAGGCGTGCACTGTTGGACCTGGACGATCAGGGCGGTGATATTGTCTCCGCCGCCGCGGTCGTTGGCCATTTCGACCAGATTGACGCAGGCGATCATGGGTTCTTCGCGCATCTGTTGCAGCAGTTCGCGATTCTTAACATATTCCGTGAGGCCGTCGGTGCAGAGCAGGAAGACGTCGTCCTGTTGCAATTTATACGGGCCGGCAATGTCCGGGATGTGGTTGGGGCCGCCGATGGCGCGGGTGACGAAGCCGCGGTTGGGATGGGTGGAAGCCTGGTCCTCGGTGATGACGCCGCTATCCACCAGGCTCTGGACTTCTGAGTGGTCCTTGGTGAGTTGGTGCAAGGCTCCGTTGCGGCTGAGATACAAGCGGCTGTCTCCACAGTGGGCGTACCAGTAATTGATGTCCTTGATCAAGAGCAGGACCAGGGTCGTGCCCATTCCGGTGAGGTCCGGATTGGTGCGTACTGCCTCCTGCAGGCGTTCCTGGACAAAATCCACGCTTTGGGCGATGGCGTCCTGCTCGTTGCCAGGGATGTAGCTGGTCTCGAAATACTTGTGCACGCTCTCCACCACAAGGCGGGAAGCGATGTCGCCGCCGGCGTGGCCGCCCATGCCGTCGCAAACTATGAACAGCCGGCCATAATCGCCCTCAAACTGGCCTAAAAAGTCTTCGTTCTTGCTTCTGCTCGGATTACGCCCGATATCTGTTTGGCTGGCGATCCGGAGGCGGACAGTGCTTGTGTCCATGATAACTCCCTGCTATTTTATCGGTCCCCTTGAGGGGCGTAGTAGTCGTTTTTTCATGCCGGAAGCCTGTTTACGCAGGCAGGGCAAATGATTGCCAATTGCATGCGGGACATGTTTTTCCAGTGTAATACACGCTGTCGTGCAATCCTGAAAATGTCAAGCATTTATTTCGGACACGGCAATACAGATGCCAAGCAGGGTAAGAAATTGTTTGACAAGATTGGTTTCAGGCAAAATAAGGAAATTTCACCAAAAGGAGCCATGGATGAGTTCGTTGACGGTATTAGGCTGTATGTGGGGCGATGAAGCCAAGGCCAAGATAGTTGACTATCTGGGCACCGGGGCGGATGTGGTGGTGCGCTTTCAGGGAGGAGCCAACGCAGGCCACACCATCGTTGTGGGCGAAGTCAAGTTTGTGTTCCACAGCGTCCCGTCCGGTATCCTCTATCCCCGTGCCAGGTGCGTCATTGGCGCGGGCACCGTGATCGATCCCTATGGCCTGCGCGAGGAGATGCAGACATTGCAAGATCAAGGCATCGAGTTTAAAGACCGCCTCTTCATCGATGTGCGCGCCGGTTTGGTGCTGCCCCTGCACAAAGATCTGGATGGCAGTTCCGAAAAGGCTTTGGGAGCCAGCAAGATCGGAACCACCGGCAGGGGCATCGGCCCGGCTTACGCAGATCAGACCGCCAGAAGCGGACTGCGCCTGGGTGATCTGCTCCATCCCGACTGGCTGAAAGAACGCCTGACCAGCCTTTACGCCTCACATCACCGCGTCATCAGTCTGCGGGCGCTGAATACCGAACTGCATCAGTTGGAGGAAGTGGGGCAATTTCTGCAACCCTATCTGGCCCAAACCGATTGTCTGCTGCGGGATTGGTACCGCCAGGGCGAGTCCATTCTCTTCGAGGGTGCCCAAGGTTCGCTGCTGGACCTCAACTACGGTACCTACCCTTATGTCACCTCCTCCCACACCATTGCCGCCGGTGCCGGGACCGGAACGGGTTTTCCGCCCCGCTGGCTAAACCGCAATATCGGAGTCTACAAGGCCTACGGCACACGGGTGGGCGAAGGGCCTTTTCCGACCGAGATCTTTGACGCCACCGCCGAGTTCATCCGCAGCACCGGAAACGAATACGGTGCCACTACCGGACGCCCGCGCCGTATCGGCTGGTTCGATGCCGTGGCCGGCAAATACACCGCCGAGCTCAACGGCATCGATGCGCTGGCAGTGACTCTGCTGGATGTGCTCAGCGGCCTGCCCGAGATCAAGATCTGCACCGGGTATTGGCTGTCCAACAACAAATTGCCGCATTTTCCCGCGCATCCGCTGGATCTGGCCTCGGTGCAACCGGAATATCTGACTCTGCCCGGCTGGGATGCCGAACTGGGGAACATCCGGAGTTGGCAGCGCCTGCCCAAAGCCGCCAAGGAATATCTTGCCGCGATCCAGGATCTGCTGGAGACCCCGATCGAGCTGGTCTCCGTGGGCCGGGACCGCCAGCAAACCATTCAAATCAAATGAACCAAAGAGGTTTTATTATGCGCAAACTCATGCTTCTGGCCCTGTTCTGCGCGGCAGTTGGGCTGTCCGCCCAAACCGGAGACTCGCTGAACTTTCCCCAGCCGCAATTCGTCAATCCGATCTGGGACAGTTTTTCCCGCAACTATCTCGGCTCCAGCGCCATGGGACGCGGCTACACCGGCGTGGGGCTGCCCGGAGGGGTGGATAATGTGTTGCTCAATCCAGCCGCTTATCATCCGGATCGTGGCACGCTGCATCTGGAACTGCATGTCAAGCCGCCGGTCGAGGCGGAATACTACGCACCCGGGGATCGTTTCACGGCCATGGCCCCCTTCGGTGTTATCGGCATCGGCGGAATTCTGAAAGGCAGTTTTACCGGTTCCCTGCTTTTTGCCCAGCCCAAGACATTGCGCCTGGACGATTTCAGCGTGGATATGAATCTGGGCGCCTACCGCCTGATCCGTTATCCCACCTTCAACCTGCACCAGATCACTGCCAATGCCGCCTGGCATAGCTCCGCTTTCCATGTCGGCCTGAATCTGCACAACCAGATCTACTATCTGAGCGATGTCAGTTTCCTGCGCACCTTTGAGCGCATCCGGCAGGGAAAATACTTCCTGCGTCCGCAGTTTGGCCTGCTCTACACAGGGCGGAACCTGAACGCCGGCCTGACCCTGACTCCGCCCCAAAACGCAGTCTGGGATCTCAAATACGCCGAGTACGACACCGTCCTGCCGTTAAACGCCGCTCTCGGACTCACTTTCAAACTCAACGATACCCGTTTCAACGCGGAACTGGATTTCGAACAGACCAGCGCCATCACGGACCAATACTCGGACCGCTACACCATGCGCCTGGGCGCCGAGACCACCATCCGCCGCTTCAGCTACCGCGCCGGCTATATCTACCAGCCGGAGGCCTGGCACGGCTATTACCGCCTGCCCGTCAACACCACCGCCACGGCGGATACGGCGATCTGGTGGAACGATGTCCCCTCCGGCGGCTACCTCAAACCCAATAATCAGCATTTGGTGACCGTCGGAGCCAGCTGGCACCACCGTGATGTGCACCTTAACCTGGGCATACTCATGGATGTGGCGGGGCAGGCGCCGGTCGCGCAGGTCAATGCCTCCATGGATCTCTATTTCAGCGCTTTTAAAAACAAGAAGTTCCTCTACTTCGATTAAATGGTTTCCGTCCAGATCCGCAAGATCGAGTCCTACGCGCTGCCCGCTTTGTCGGATGCGGTGGCGGACTTTTTGCGCAATGTTTCCTCCTCCCGGCTCAAACGCTCCAAACGAGTGTTGCTCAAACCCAATCTGCTCGGTGCTTTTCCGCCGGAAAGGGCCGTGACCACTCATCCCGCCGTGCTGGAGGCCTTGGTGCGCTACTGGCTGGATCTGGGCAAGGAGGTCTGGATCGGTGACAGCCCCGGCGGTACAGTCAATGTGGACACCGTGTGGCAAAGCTGCGGCATGAAAGATCTGGCGGAGCGATATCCCGTCAAGCTGGTGAACCTGTCCACCTCGGGATTCCGCGAACTGGAGCAGGACGGCATACGCTTGCAGATATCAGAAGTGCTTTGGCAATGCGGCATCGTGATTAATGTCGCCAAGTACAAAACACATGGCATGATGGCCTTTACCGGAGCGCTAAAGAATCTCTACGGGCTGATCCCGGGCTTGGTCAAGACCCAATATCACGGACTGTATCCCAACAATCAGGACTTCGCCGCCATGCTCCTGGCGCTCTACCAACTCACCCGCGGCAAGATCAGTTACAGTTTTATTGACGGCATCACCGGCATGGATGGCAATGGCCCTTCCGCCGGGCGGGTGCGCAACTTTGGCTTGCTGCTGGGATCGACCTCGATCTCCGCGCTGGATTATATCGCCGCTACGCGGATGGGCTTCGAGTTGCGGGATGTGTCCTATCTCTCGGGAGCGCTGCACGTGGACGGGCTGCTGCCTTCGCGCATCAGCGTGCCGACCAGTTTTCGCCATTACGTCCTGCCGGACGCTGATATCCGGGCTGTCAAACTGCGCAGCGACCTGCTCAGGTATGTGCCCCGCGCCGCCCGTCACGCCTTCAAGAGAGTCTATTACCACAATGTCAAGATCAGCGACCGCTGCCGCAAATGCGGCGTTTGTGTCAGCTCTTGCCCAGTGCAGGCGATCTCGGCCGCCACTCCGACCCGCCTGCCCCGCATCGACCAGGACAAGTGTATCAAGTGCATGTGTTGCCATGAACTGTGTCCGTATCAGGCGGTCGATATCCACAAATCTCCAGTGGCCAGGATGGTATCCCGATGAAAAAACAAGGTAAGACCAACAAACTGCAGCGCCTTCTCTATCTGGCGGCGATCGTCTTTTTGCTCAGTTGGATACTGTTTTGGGGCCGCAACAGCTTCTTCAACGTCTGGAAACAGAAGCAGGATTTGCGGGAGTTGCAGGCTGAACACGAACGCATCAAAGCTGAAAACGACAGCCTGCGGCGCGAAACCACCCGCCTCAAAACTGATCCCGATGCCGCCGAAGAGGTTGCCCGCGAGCAGCATGGCATGATCAAGCCGGACGAGGTGATATACCGCTTCAAACAAGCGCCGGCTGACACACTAGGGAAGAAATAGGCCAGACGATGCGGGCTACTTTGTACCCGGGAGTTTATGTCAGCCGCCGGACATACTAAAACCCCGAAACCTGCCGCCCACGCAAACCCAGAGTCGCGGCGCACAGGCAATCCCCGCCACAAGAAACAGACGCAGGAATTGCTCGGCGCCTTGCTGGACAGTCAGGGTAACCAGCGCGACTATCTGGTCTCGGTGCTGTTGGCTCAGGCGACGCCCAACACACGCAGCGAACCTGAGCCCAAAACAGTGCGCGCCCTGAGCGCGAACCTCTGCGAGCAACTCATCACCCTGCTGCGCGCTGTTCCTTCGGCTCCGGACTCACGACTACTGGAATTCTGCGCCTACATCAACCACTTTCCCCTGCGCCAGCAACAGATTCTGGAAGCGGCACGGCATCTGGCGTTATATAACGTAAGCAAGTCACCCGATGGCAGCGATCCCTTTACCCAAGTCCAGCTGCTGTATCTTTTGGCCGAGCTGGAGGAGGCTGAAACCGCCCGGCAGATTCATGCCCGGTTGCGGCTGGAAACGTCCAATTTGGGCCCCTGCCTTGGTTTCGTCGCGCAGCTGGCACAGGCCAGGATCCTGCAGCAGCAAGGTAAACTGCGCGAGTTCACCGATCTCTGGCTGCACCTGGTCAGCGACATCCACCAGCAGGAGGGAAGCGGGAGCGCCCTATACGTTTTGCTGACCTGGATCTGTATGCTTGACTGGGGCAACAGAACAGCGCTTAAGAAACTCCTGCTGCTAAAATTCGGCGTTCCGGCCCGTCAAGCAGGCAACATCCTGGGCGCCAAACTGCTCTATGAACTGTTTTGCCTGGAGGATAAACTGATCAGCCCCGAGGAGAAAATGGGGCTGGCCCGGTCCTTGCTGCGGTTGCCGCCCAACCTGCTTAGTTACCGCCAATTGCAGCATCTGCACTTTTTTGCAGGAAGTTACTACTGTGGTCTCAAACTCAATGTCCGCCAATCCATACGTTATTACAAGCACTCCAACTACTATCTACACCGCTCCTGGAAACAGCTGCAGGAGCGCTCGGCTTTTCTGAGCCGGCATCTGGATTCGGAACGGTTTTTAGCCGTGCTGCCCCGACTGGAGCAGCAGGTGATCGAGTTGGAAAGCCAGGTCAGCATCCAGAACAACGCCTACGCGGAAACCCTGGAAGCCAGCTACGAGCAGATCCGGGACCTCTATCACAAGGTGGAGGAACTCTCAATCACAGATACGCTCACCGGCCTGCGCAACCGCCGCTATCTGGATCACAATATCAGATACCTGTTTCAACTCGCAGCCCGCCACCGGGTCCAGACCTGTTTCGCCATAGTGGATATCGACAACTTCAAACTGGTCAACGACACCCATGGCCACCTCGCCGGCGACCGGGTACTGAAGAGTTTCGCCCGCTTGCTGAGCAAAAATTTCCGCCGCAGCGACGTGGTCGTCCGTTATGGCGGAGAGGAATTCCTACTCGTTCTCTTCGACGTCACGGCCGAGCGATTTCGCCTGCTGCTGGAGGAATTGCGGCAAAAGGTGGCCGACCACACCTTCACCCACAAGGGCATTTCCATCCGCATCACAGTCAGTATCGGCTACACCTGCTCCGCTCAGGCGCCGCTCACGGAGAAAGCCCTGTCCGCCGTCATCGAACACGCCGATGCCGCCGCCTACCAAGCCAAGAACAGTGGCCGCAACCGGGTCCTGTGCCATGGATCGGAAAATCCGGCTTGACAGCCTGAGCACCCCGGAATTTCTATTGCCCAAAGGAGTTGAACATGGCCAAAGTCGTCGTCAAAGCCCTGAATAAATTCTATCCCAATGGTTTTCACGCTGTCAAGGATGTTTCATTTGAGGCCCAGGACCAGGAGTTCATGGTTCTTGTCGGGCCCTCCGGCTGCGGCAAGACCACCATCCTGCGCATGATCGCCGGCCTTGAGGAAATCTCCAGCGGCAATATCTGGATCGGAGACCGCCTGGTCAACAACATGCAACCCAAAGACCGCGACATCGCCATGGTCTTTCAAAACTACGCCCTCTATCCCCACATGAGCGTATTCGACAACATGGCCTTCGCGCTCAAACTCCGCGGGGAAAGCAAGCAAACCATCAAAGGCAAGGTGCAGCAATCCGCCCAAATGCTGGGTATCGAGAGCATGCTTAAAAACAAGCCCGGCCAACTCTCCGGCGGCCAGCGCCAACGTGTCGCACTCGGCCGCGCCATTGTCCGCAATCCCAAGGTTTTCCTCTTCGACGAACCGCTCTCCAATCTGGACGCCAAACTCCGCGTCGCCATGCGCGCCGAGATTGTCAAACTCCACCGCCAGCTGGAGAATACCATGATATATGTTACGCACGATCAGGTGGAGGCCATGACCATGGCCGACCGCATTGTGGTGATGAAGGACGGCATCCTCCATCAGATCGACACTCCGCTGGAAATCTACAACAACCCCGCCAACGTCTTTGTGGCAGGATTCATAGGCTCCCCGGCCATCAACATGGTGCAGGGCAAGCTGGAGGGCAGCGGCGGCGACCTCGTCTACAACAGCGGCGACTTCCGGGTCAAGGCCCATCCCCAGCATCGCCAGGCGCTCGAGCCCTACCTGAACAAACCCCTGCTCATGGGCATCCGGCCGGAGGACATCTATGACGCCCGTTTCGACTCCATGGCCGATTTTCCCCAGGGATTCACCACCGTCTGCGACCTTGTGGAGCCCTTGGGCAACGAATACCACGTCGCCCTGAGGACGCCCCAATACAATTTCACGGCCCGTTTCGACCCCAAGGAACTGCCCAAAGTGGGCCAAAACCTCGAAGTCAGCCTGGACATGCTCAAGGCGCATTTCTTCGATCCCGATACCCAGGCGCGGGTTGTCTGATCCTCTGAACTGAACATCTTCCGGCGGGAGGAAGCGTGCCGCGCAAACTGATCCCCGGCCTTGTCCTGATGCTCTGGGCGGTACATCTGACCGCCGTGGTCACAGAGGACAGCGCCTCCTCCAACGCCCTTTCCGGCATCACCCTGCTTTCCTCGTCTGTCAGCGATTTCACTCTCTCGCCAACCATTCCCGCCACCGGTGCCGCCCTCTCCGGGCACTGGCCCTTTGGCATGGCCGAGTGCGCTGTTTACGGGCTGCAGACCGCCCAGGCCCTGGGACCGCTGATCGCCAATTGCGGCGCCAATTTCCTCACGACTCAGGATTACCGCCTGCAAAACTACCAACTGGGTCTGGCTTTGCATTATCAGGATCTGAGCCTCGGAGCGACCGGTTTTCTGCATTACGAGAACTTCGCCGGTTTGGCCAGTTATCACGAGTGGAGCAGCAATCTGGCCCTCAGTTACCGCGGCGCTGAATACGGCACCGAGATCAAACTCGTGCACCTGGGCCAGCCGGACAGCGAACTGCACCTCACAGCCAGCAACTGCATTATTCCCGGTGTCACTGCTGCCTCCACTTATGTCTATTCGCGGCAGCAGGAGGACAGTTACCGTTTCGCAAGTTCCTACGAACTGGTCGATCTGCTGCTGTTACAAGTCTCCTGGCAGAGCGCTCCGGCCCGCTTCGGAGCGGGACTCAAGCTCTGCATCGGCTCTACTGAACTGATGTACGCCGTACGCTCACATCCGGAGTTACGCCTTTCCCATAGCCTGGATCTGGCTTTCCGCTGGTGAAAACAGCCGTTTTGATGCTTCTGCTCTGCCTTGCCACCGGCGTCAGCGCGCAGGAATTACCTGAACTCGTGGAACTGGACACCGAGGCCTTGGAGATCAATGCCTGGCAGGATCTGCAACGCCAGCTGATCACGCTGCGCGGACCTCTGCGCCTGGACGCCCGAGCCTATTTGAGTTCTGAAAGCGATTACTCCCTGAATGCCCTGAAATACCGGCTGCAGCGTCAGGAACTACTTTTTGTGCACCGCCGTGACTGGAACTCGGATCACGACCTTTTCTCCTTCAATCTCCGCGCCATATCACCACGTCTGGATTTGGCCCTGGGAAATTGGCGCCTGCGCTTCGGACGCGGAATGCTGCTGGGCGATGGTCAACGCTCCGCCACCGACAGCCTGTTCAGCCTGCGCGAACCTCTGTCGCCTCAGATCTATGTCCCACTGGGTCTGGCCGGCCTGGCCAATTACGGTGTTTGGCGTCTGGGCGCTTTTACCTCCAGTCAGATGCGGCAAGCCCGGCTCGCAGATTCCCTGATGCATAGTTTACCTTCCTCCCGTGGCGATGGGCTGGTTCGGACCAGGGAGAGCCTGGCCGGTCTCAGTCTGGGTTATCTGTCTGACAGGTTGCATGCTGCTGCATTGCTCTACTGGCAGCAATACGACCGGGCCTGGAGCGATGCAGAATATCCCCGCAGCCTGCTGGCCGGCAGTCTCAGCGCAGCTCTGGAAATGAACGCTCACCGCCTGGACGGCGAACTTGCCCTCTTGGAGTGGATACCCTACGGTCTGATCGCCTGGCGCTTTAAACATCGTCACTGGGCGCAGACAGTCAGTTTTGCCCGCAACGCGCCGCTGGACGTGCTACCTTATGCCATTTCTGCAAGCCGTCTCAGCAGCGCTCCCGAACGCCACGAATACGCTTGGGAACTGGGTTTTGATCCCTGGCCGCACACTAAACTCCAAGTCCGATACAGCCTCAATTCCGGTTCCGGATTCAGCGGCGACGCCGTCTCCCGCCTCAGCGCCGCGCTTCGTTACAGCCTGAAAGATAGTTGGATCCACCTCACGGGGCATAGTTTCGACCGCGATCTCATCACCCGCCTGGACAGTACTTACGATGCAAGTTTACCCCGAAACTACCGCCTTCTGCTTAATGTCCGCCATAGTTTCCACTCGAGCTTCTTCCAACAGTTGGATTTGCTCTGGAGCTTGGCCGACCGCGCCTCTTTCACCAGCCAGACCTATCGTTTCCGGCTCAGCCTGGGTTACGGGTCGGAGAACATCTTGGGTTTCCAGGTAAGCGAAAGCCAACTGCGCGCCGGTTTGCTCAGTTGGCAAAGCCCCCGTTCCTTTCTGGCGGGGGATGAGTTTGACCCCCAATATTACGGCCTCTGCGAGAACGAAGACACTGTGCTCTTCGCTGCCGCCGACCTCCATTGCCGTCGCTGGCAGGGCTCGCTTTACGCGCAGCGTTCCCTGTTCCATCCCCGCGATCTCCGCCTCAACCTGCGTCTCGGGCTGGCCCTGTTGTGAGAACAGCATGATCTTCAAATTCAACCCCAATTTCTCTCCAGCGGCTGGATTCTCTTCTTCTGGCCCGCTTCCCGTTGACTGCCCGCCCATTTGGCGGGAAGTCGAAGCGAAGTATTCGGGAAGTGGATTGGCTGGGCGTCAGGGCGAAGGTTCTGCGGGACGCTCACCTGCAGCTGGCCCCGCGTCATTGCCACAAGTTTATTTAATGTCATACAAGGAGTTAACCATGTCACACAAATTCACTGCCGTATTGCTGACTGCACTGCTGCTTTTACTGGCCGCAGGCTGTTCCGTTTCCCAAGGCTGGCAAAAGCCGGAGCAGATCGATCCCTACACCCATGAATACACACCCGGCCCGGATTACGGCGCCGACGCCTATCTGGCTTACTCCGATGGCGATTACGAACAGGCCGCCCGCCTTTATCTTGCGCATCTGCAAGCGCGGCCGGACGACCGAGTCGCCTGGTACAATCTTGCCTGCTGCTACGGGCTTTTAGGCCGCAGCGACCTGGCCGGAAAATACCTGATGCTGGCTTACAAGGCAGGCTACCGTGAGCTGGAGCATATCCAGCGTGATCCGGATTTTGACCAAGTGCGCGCCACTGCGGATTTCGGCGCGGCCATGGATTCGCTGCGCCTGTGGTCGGAGCGCCGCGCATATTACCAAGGCGAGCTGCGCTACATCACCGCATCGCACCTATTGCCCTATCGCCTGCATCTACCCTCAAAGTTTGATCCCGAGAAGAGTTATCCGCTGCTGATCGGGCTGCACGGCTATGGCGACCAGGCCGCCAATTTCAGCCCGCTCTGGCGCTACATGGAGAGTGAGGAAGTGATCTTCGCGGTACCCGAGGCTCCCTATCCCTTCACCGAGGGGGACATCGGCTTCAGTTGGTCTCCCAGCATGGATCCGGACGATCCGCGCGCGGTTGAAGCCTTCACACTGCTCACCGAGTATATCACCGACCTGCAAGAGGAACTCTACCGCGCCTACAACATCGACCAAACCTGGCTCATGGGCTTTTCCCAGGGCGCTTACATGGGCTATCTGCTGGCGCTGAAGAATCCCTGGCTGTTCGAGGGCCTGATCGCCTGCGGCGGTGGTCTGATCATGGAACAGGTCACGGAGCAGGACTATGCCAAGGCCAAAAACCTTAAAATCATCATCAGCCACGGCAAACAGGATCGCGTGATCGGTTTCGAGGAAGCGTTGGCGGCAGAAAGGATGCTGGTGGAAAAAGGCTTTGAGCAGATCCGCTTCGACGAATTCGAGGCCGGACATATCGTCTCGCCCAGCGCTGTGCAGCTCTGGCTGAATTGGCTGCAGGAATGAACGTCTCTCAGGGAAGCAGCCAGGCTGGCCAGGCTTTGCCGGTGTACTTCGTCAACGCCTTTGCCGGGGGCTGGTACCGGGGCAATACGGCGGCCGTGGTTCTGCTGGAAGAGTATCCGCCGGATGCCGCGCTACTGGCTCTGGCGCGGGAATTCGGCTTTTCCGAAACAGCCTTTCTACGCCGGATGGCTCAGGGCGAATACCGCATCCGCTGGTTTACGCCGGAAGTGGAGGTGCCACTGTGCGGACACGCGACTCTGGTCTCCGCAGCGGCGCTCTTTGAGCTCCAGGCTGGGAAAGGCGGTCTGATCCTCTTCCAAAGCCTATCCGGGCCACTCTCCGCCAAACGTGCGGGCGAGAGCATCGAGCTGGACTTTCCCTCTGATCCGCCGCAAGCGCATGCAGCGGATCCCGCGGTCCTTCAGGCGCTGAGCCAGACAACTCCGCGTGATACGCTTTTCGCGTCCGGCACCCGAAACCTCGTTGTGGTGTATGCCGATCCCCGGCCGGTATTGCAGATGCAGCCGGATTTTGGCGCACTGGCTGCGTTCTCCGGCCTGCCCTATTTCGGCATTGCCGTCACCGCGCCGGGAGTGGAACAAGACTATATCTGCCGCTACTTCGCGCCCTGGGAAGGAATCAACGAGGATCCTGTCACCGGCTCCGCGCAGACCTGTCTCGCGCCATATTGGTCGGAGCGGCTGGATAAGCCCGTCCTGAGAGGATTTCAGGCCTCAGCCCGGGGAGGCGCATTCGAAGCCGAAGTGGCCGGAAGCCGCGTTCTCATCAGCGGCCGGGCCTTTATCTATCTGCGTGGAGAAGTGGCGCCTGGCTGGAGCGCTGGGGAGACAGAATCAGCTTGACACTTTGACGCCACACGCGAGTTTTGGCGGTAGTATGCTTATGACTTGAGACATAGGCTGGGCAAGTCTTTGCAGCCGTTTTGCGGGCTGAAGGAGTCACGATGAAAGTGTATCTGCCGCTTGTTTTGCTATTCTTTTTGCTGGGTCTGGCTCTTCCCTTATCCGGACAGGATCCCTTTCGCACCCTCAATGTCTGGAGCGGTGCCGTTGGCACGGACTGGGGCGATCCCCTCAACTGGAGTTTGGGCGTGCTGCCCGATGCCGCCAGCGATGTCCTCATCCCTGCTGGTTTGACCAACTATCCCACTGTCGCCTCGGCGCAGAGTTGTCTGGGCTTGAGCGTGGCCACCGGCGCCAGCCTGACCATCGGCAACGGCGATCTCACAGTCTGGGGTAGCATGGTTTCCAGCGGACTGCTGCGCATGAACGCCGCTCCCGGAGATCTGATCGTACTGCAGGACCTGAGCTTCGCGGAAGGCTCTACGGCCAATGTCACAGCCAATGCCAACCTCACCCTCACCGGAAATCTGACCTTCGCTACGGGCAGCGCCGTCACCATCACGGACGGCGCGTTCAATCTGGTCGGCAGCGCCAACACCCTGATCAGCAACCACGCGGCGACCACCATCAACAACCTCAAGCTGCAAAAGAACGCCGGCTACTGGGTGGATATCTGTTCCGCCTCGACCGCCACGCTCAATGTCCGCGACAACATCCAGGTCAATGCCGGCAGCACCCTTTACCATTCGTATGCTGGCACGACAGCCATCAAGGGCAACCTGATCGCCTATTCCGGCGGTCTTTGCCAGTTTAACGCCGGCACCCTGCATTTCCAGAGTCCGGGTTCCTCCATGGTCAGCCTCGCAGATCCGGGCAATTATCTCCACCACATGCTGGTCAGCAAAAGCTCCTACTACAATGTCATCCTCTCCAGCAGCATACGCATCAAGGGCAACCTGAGCATCGAATACGGAGTCCTCAATCCCGTTTCCAATACCATCTGGCTGAGCGGCGACTGGCTGGAATACTACGGAGTCAACGGCTTCGGAGAGAGCGGCAGCACCGTGATCCTGGAAGGTTTCGGCGACCAATTGCTGACGACGGAAAACTTCGACACCCTGGTCATCGAGAAGCCCTCGGGGCTGGCGCTCTTACCTTCCGGCTCCACCGTGCGCTGCAATACTCTGAGCTGGGAAGCAGGCGGCTACATGGTCTCCGGCGGAACCTTCACCGCGCTCGATCTGGCCGATGACGGCATTTACGGCACCGTGATCCTAAACTCAGGCACTATCAACCTCACTCAGGACACGGGACAACACCTCCATCTGGCGGGCGATCTGACCATTGACGGCGGAGAGTTGCATCTCTACGGCGGTCTGGGTTACCACGGCCTGGCTGCCACGCAGGACGCCGCCCTGCACATGAGCGGTGGGCTCTACTACTCGCACGACCTGGGCGTCTGCGTCTGCGCGGATCATGCCCTCACCGCCATTGTCACCGGCGGAACGATCCGCACCAATTTCGATTTCAATTCACAGAGGGCGGATTTCATCCCTGCAGGCGGAACGATCGAACTGACAGGATCTGCGCCTGCTGCTTTGGGAGCAGCGGCTCCGCTGTATGACCTGTTGATCAACAAAACAGCAGCCACGGTGACTTTGGACGCGCCTCTGGCCTGTGCAGGGAACGTGAACGTCAACTCAGGCATCCTGGATTTGGGACCGGGCGACGCGCTGGCTGTGGGCCAAAGCCTGAGCGTGGCATCCGGCGCCCGCCTGCGCAGCCTGGGCACAATCGAGGATACCGCCCTCCTCACGCGGCACGGCGAGCTGGGCAACTATGATCTTACAGTGCTCTCCGGCGGCACGCTGGAAGCAGCCTACACGGTTTTCGCACACATGTCCGCGGCGGGGGTGAATGTCAGCGACGGAGCCTGGCTGGATCCAGTCAACTGCCTGAACCACTGCAGTTTCCAAAATGGAGCTGCAGGCGGAACGCTGCTCACGATGGACAACGCGCAAACATTGACGATCACCGGCGCCGAATTTCCAGCCAATGCCACCGGCTCCTTATACAACGTTAGCAAGACCGCGGACCAGGGCTACGTCCTGTTCACGGATTATTCCGGCGATTTTGCCGGTCCGGATTACGAACAGGATCCCCACGGCCGCGTGTCCTGGGCACAGGCCGGTTTGCCTGTGGTGGAGAATTTGCAGCTCAGCCGCGATCAGCTGACTGGGTATGTTAGCCTGGACTGGGATTATCCGCTGCCCTGGAACCTCTTCTACATCTACCGCGCAGACCTGCCGCAAGGACCCTTTGACTGGCATGCCTCCAGTTCGACAGATTCCTGGTCCGAAACCCCGGATGAGGCCTCACGCCACTTCTACCGCGTGACCGCGGTGCTGCCGGAGTAAAACTCTAACGTAACAGGATCAGTTTGCTGACCCGCTCTCCCAGGGGTGAGCGCAGACGGCAGAAATAGAGGCCGGCGGGCAATTTACCGCCGCATTCGTCGCAGCCGTCCCAGCTGATATCCAGGCTGCCGGGAGCGCAGGCTCCGGACGCGAGCAGCCTGACGCGCCGTCCGCGCAGGTCGTAAACAGCCACTTCCAGATTCGTTGCGGTTTCCAGGTCAAAGCGGATGGCAGTGGAGCCGGCAAAGGGGTTGGGGCATACGCTCAGGCCCGGCAGCGGCACGGGCAGGCAGGGATCCTGGCTGGCCACGGTCTCGTGCAGCTTGGCGCAGAAGATGTGTTCGTCGCCGCGGAACGGCAGATAGTAGTCCCCAAAGTACATTTCCCCGTCGTAATAGCCAGCCACATAGACGTTCCCGCAGGAATCCGCGCACATCGACTGCGCCATGTCCTCGCAGACACCGCCAGCCTGTAAAGCCATCAGGTAATCGCCCTGTGCGTCCAGCCGGGCCAGAAACAGGTCGGCCGAGGATACATAGGTAAGGGTGAAAGGCCCCAGATTGATGGTGTAGAGGAAATATCCCACCCAATATACCGCGCCCGAGGGAGCCAGTGCCAAGGCCAGGCCGCTGTCGTCGCTGTTGGCCCCCACCCTGTGCGCCCAGAGGCAATCCAGACCGCGGGGCGAGTATTTGGCAATGAAAGCGTCGCCCATGCTGTCGCCCGTGAGCTGGATATTCCCAGCTGTCAGGATGCCGCTGAACATGCCTGTCACATAGACGTTGCTGTCGCTATCCACCGCCACGTCGTTGCCCTGGGCGCGTGTAGTCGCGCTCAGGGCTTCGGCGCCTGACCAGTTTCCCTCATCGCTCAGCCAAGCCAGGAAGCAGGCGGGATTGGAGTTGTGGATCAGGGTGGTCGAGCCGAAGATCGCATTGCCCCGGAAGATGCCGGTGATCACAACCGCGCCGGCGGAATCCCAAGCCAGGGCGGAAGCCCGGTCGTCGCCAGCCCCTCCGGCGCCGGATAGCCAAAACCAATTGCCGGCCAGGTCAAGCTTGGCCGCCCAGATGTCATTCGATCCCTCGGAATTGATATCGTAACCGCCCAGGTTCAGGCTGCCGGAATAGTAACCACAGGCGTAGAGGCAACCGTCGCCGCCCAGGATCAGATCACAACCCGCGGCCAGGGAAGAACTGCCGCCGCTGACCCACAGCCACACTCCGGCGTTGCTCAGACAAGCCACGAACAGGTTGCTGGTACCAGTGACTGGCAGGGTGAGTCCGCCAAACATAGCTGTGGAGCCGACATAGCCGGTCACATAGATGTTTCCCGCGGTATCCAGGACCAGCGCGCAGCCTTCGTCGGTGCCCGCGCTGCCAGCTTGGGCCACCCACACGATCTTGCCTTGGGCATCGTATTTGGCGACGAAGATGTCCGCGCTGGTGCCGCCTTGGCCGACCACGTGTATGGTGTCAAAATCAGCGCTGACACGGAAATAGCCGGTGACATACATATTGCCCGCGTCATCGCAGGCCACGCCGCGGCCCCGGTCGGAGTAGGGCCCGCCGGCTGCGGCAGCCCATTGCCATTGCGGCTGGGCGTATAAACCCGCCGCGATGCCCGCCAGGATTATCAAAGCAAACAGGGTTTTCATAGTGCATCCTTGGATGTGAAGAATAGAGTCGTTAGCTGGAACCATGACCTGGCCAGCAGAACTGCTTCAATCTGTCGGCCAGACAACCCCGGTTCGCCTCTGAAAACCGATTGGTCGTGTTCCCGTCTGCTTCGCGTCGAGTTCACCCCGGGCCGGCGGGAACTCGGCGGGAAGTGGAATGGAACTTGGCCGGCAAATTTCCGGGGAGAAGTGGGGCGGGAAAGAGCTGGGTTGGAATACTTCATGGGCGTATGATGGAGACGACGAAATCGCTTTGGGGCACGAAATCCGGGAGCTGCCACAGGTAGCGCGTTCCGCCAGGTTCCGGGGTCAGTTCCGGATCGGGATAGGGCGGGCCGGCCAGTTCGATGGTATTGGAGACAAAGAGGTTCAGGGTGGAATGCGGCAGAGGCCGTCCCCAGGCGTTGGCGGTCTTGAGGATATATCTGACTTCGCTGCCGTAAACGCGCTGCCGGTAACTCAGGCGCAGCCGGGCGAAACTGCGCGCCGGCAGGGCGAGGCGGAACATCAGGCCCTGCACATTCTGCTTGAGCAGTTCCACGCTCATGCTGTCGGCCGGGTCTATTAACGATAAATCCAATATCTCGGCCCTGCCCGCGGAAGAGTCTGCAGGAATGGGAAACCAGATGGGCCGGCTGAACGGATCCTGGCTCAAATTGCTGAAGTAATAGTCCCCGCTCACGGTCCAGAGCAGAGTGTCCCCACAGGCGGGCAGACGTTCCAAACGAAAGTCCAGCGTCTCGGCCTCGAAGGCCAGTTCTCCCGCCAGGAGCGCCGGCAACAGCACAAGCAGGAGCAGCCACAATTTCATGGTATCACGGTGATCCGGCCCGAGGCCAGGATTTGGCAGTCACCGGTAAGGCGGACGAAATAGATGCCGGCGGCCAGCCCCGGCAAGTTCCATGCCACCTCGCCGGAGGCGGGCAGAGGAGCGCATTCCAGCAGCCTGCCGCGCAGGTCGTAGAGGCGCAGTTCCGCGTCCGGGGCGGGATTGG